>CALHBL010000443.1 GCA_937930825.1 uncultured Bacteriovoracaceae bacterium | reverse complement strand
CGATATTCACAAAGAGGCCTGCAGAGTTCTTCTTCAAGGCCTGATGGATGCAAAAATCTTGACGGGTAGCTTTGATGAAAATATGGAGCAAGAAACCTTTAAGAAGTACTACCCTCACGGCACTGGCCATTGGCTGGGCCTTGACGTTCATGATAACTCCCCCTACTTGGATGAGAATCTTGAAGATATTAAACTTGCTCCTGGCATGGTCTTCACTTGTGAGCCCGGTCTCTACTTTCCGGCCAATGATACTGCTGTCCCAGAGCACTGGCGTGGAGAAGGCATTAGAATTGAAGATGATATCCTCATGAATCAAAGTGGAGCAGAGAATTTAACTCGAATGATTCCAAAAGAAATTAAAGAGGTGGAGGAAGCATGCACACAAGACCCAGCAGCTTTTATAGAAAAGCTCTTCTCTTAATATTCTCTTCACTCTTTGCACAAGTACTTCAAAGTTCTGACGACTTTACCATTGAACACTCTGATTGCTTGATTAGAATTGAGAAGAAGAATGAGAGCTTAAATCAATTATTCAAAGAAGAGCTTCTCAAAAAGAACTTTGTCGTAAAGCCTTTCATTGAGGGAAAGAGAGTTCTCTCTGGAGAGCTCTATGGGCAATTTACTGTCACGAAAGGACCAGAAAAGCTCTATAAAAAGTGTAGCGTTGAAGTTTCACTTAAGAGGGCCGATGGTAATAGACCTGTTAGTAGTGACCGCCTTATCTTTAAGAAGACTAATTACCGAAGCCTTCCCAGAGTTACCTTCTCTGGTTCAGAGAGATGCTCTAAGGCCATGAAAGAGGCCTTCATCCATATGCCTAAATGTGTTAGCATTGGTTTTGCTGGGGAGAGGAAGTAAACTCGCTTTAAGTGTACTCCTCAATAAATTGTTGTGTGAATCGTACCTATCTTTCAATATTACCCTATGACATTTATTTTACTTGGACTTCTCTTCAAAGGGCGAAGGTTACAATCGCTGTAAAAGGGCTTAAGGGCGACATTAAGCCGATAAGGTATAACATTTATTATACCTCATGATAGGGGAGTCAAATCTCTAGACCAAATGCCTTAGAGGTTAAGATGCTCTCGAATCTTTGTTAATACTTCCCTATAGTTCAATTTTTCAAATTCATCCATTTTCTTATAAGGAAATCCCTTAGTATCATGTGGGCCTTCTAATGAAATAAAATATTCACCTTTGTTATCATGTAAAACGGCTAAATAAACTAAGAACCCCCTTTTTTTCGGACTTACTAGCCCAGTGGCTAATAGGTCAGCACTCCAATGATCCTCAATTTCAATTTTTGAACCAAACGGTTCTTGGAATATTTTTTTTAAAATATGTATTAATAATTCATCTTTTTCTAAGTTTTCAATGTTCATATTACCTACTTCATAAATCGGCCATCAATTAATAACTTACGGACTGTTGATCCACCCTCTTTTAAGGCAGTCTCTATTGTAACACCAGCCTTTAATAAATTTGATGGGAATTCACCTTTAATACTACCCTTTCTAAACAATGAGATATATTCAGCTACATCTGTATCTAAGTTATTTAATATTTAGGTTAAATTTCTTAGCAGCTCTTTGTGCCCGAGACAATGCTCCTACGCTAAGACCAATTGTCTGGGAATCGGGAACATATTTTCCGTTAACTTTAGCCCAACCTCCGACCATATCATCAATCTCTTTTGTAGTTTTAGCTCCATTTTTATAAGAAATTCGGGCAAAGTCTTCAACTTGACTAGCACTCTTGAACCCCCACTTTTTTGCAGATCTAAAAATCTCGCCCCCACTATCAAGCGCAGTGCTCGCTCCCTTCTTAAACACCCTAGGAAACTTCTTAGCAAGCACAGAACCAATCTTCTTAAGAACCTTTCCTCCACCCTTAATTAAATTACTTCCACCTAGTGTAAAAAAGCCCTGCCGCCGCGAGTGTTCGATCGAGGCCACTCAACTCTTCTCCAGTGATCACATTTTTTCCAGTAAACAACTCATAGGCATCTTTCGCAATAGAAACTCCTGGAGTTATCCCCGCTGCAAAATCAGCCAAGCTCAATGCAAGCTCATAGGCGCCATCAGCAGCCTCTTGATCTCCTAGATAGCTTTCCTGATCGGCAACTTCGATAATCTTGTCACTTAGATCTTTTGCATTTATCCTCTCCCTTAGACCATAATCGAGAAGGGGGTTACCATTTGGACTATCTATTCGAATATTTTTGACTCTTATCTTTAAGTCTGAGAGTTTCTTCTTAAATTCTTCATCTCTAGCGACAAAGGGATTATCAGTGAAACCTCTATAAAATAGACCACTAGGACCAACTGGTGGTGAAGGATTTAGTCCCAACAGCATGTCCCTTTCAAATTCACGTATTTCCGCATCACGCTCTCTCTTCCAGCGCCTCTCATTAGGAGAAATAGTGTCATTCCCACTTAATGTAAGGCGATGACTAGCTCTTCGAGCTCCACTTATACTCGTGACAATAGGCTTCTCACCATTATTCGCACTCTCTATTAGTGCATCTCTAAGAGTGTCCTGCTGCACTTTGCTTAAGGGGGTCTCATTTTCAGAAGCATAAATACTAGCTTCGTTAACTATTTGATTAACCCTCTCTATAACTTTATCTATACTTCCTCTTGAGTTTTTGGGCGCTTCTTTGAGTTTAAAGTCTCTAACCCCCAGGTCATTTAAAAAATTATTAATTGATTCCTCAGAACCTTCTTCTAAGGCATCGCTGTAGTTTTCAGCAAGTATACGAGATTCATTAGAAGTTAAACCTCTAGCATTAGAAAGAGTTACCTCTGCAGACACAGGATCCTTATCTTCTTCACTAGTATTTGAATTAGCGTCAGTTGAGGTGTCGACTGGGTAGTCCGCTAAAGAAAGTCGAGGCCCCCCCCTTCTATTTAGCCCTCTAAATGTATTCTCAATAATATGTCGCTGTACCGCCTTTAGCTGCTCAGGACTCATCCCGCCACTTCCACCGATTCCGTGTTCTTTAAAATAATCATCAATACTAGAAGTTATCGCATCAATAGCCGACTGTGCCTGATCATTTATCGCGAGTTTCGGGTGCCAGCAGACCTTATGCTGACTTTGCGTTAATCGTGAAGTAAGTCCTCTAGGATGTTTTACTTCTTAAAAAAAATAAATGCCATATAATTATATAATGTAAGTCTATTTGTTATTGTTGAGAATTGATGCAGAGTCAGCATAAGGTCTGCTGGCAAGGGCAATTGCATCTAATTCTCAATTCCCACGCCATAGAGAACCTTAAACAAGTACTCTTTTTGCCAGCAACATTTTAGTCTTTTCCCATTTATACTTCTTTTGGAACTCGTTTCTTTCTTTATCAGGTTTAGACAAAA
>CALHBL010000442.1 GCA_937930825.1 uncultured Bacteriovoracaceae bacterium | reverse complement strand
AAAGAAAGTTTATCAGCGTCATCGGCTGGGCCGCAGTTACAGTCAGCATCTTTGACACCCCCATCACCAGCTGCTACGGATGGATCAGTAAAACCTTCAAGTATGCTTGAAATATTTTTTTCCTTTTTCTTTTCCAGCTCCTGTAAAATAAGTTCACCTAATTTAGTACTCTCTAATCCAGTTGCCGAAATAGGCTTAAGCAAAAATGATGATGCCAATAATGTGAGTGCTACAAAGTGCGTTGTTTTATTTTTCAAGATGATCCTCCTCTTTTATTTTAGAAAATTTTTATATTCAATTAATCTTACATAACAATCTTCGGTGAGTGGGACTACAAAAGATAGCATGCTGTGTACTTTTTACTTGGCGCTATGCGTGATTTATTTCGCATACTTTTGATGAAACTCTACCCCCACAATTTATACCAATGGCGCATAAATATGCGAGCCGAGAGCAGGCTAGTTAAAGGGCCTTTAAACCTTTTAAAAGCATCTTTAACTAGTCTGCGCTACTTCTTTGAAGCTATAGCTCTACTCAACGCTGCTTTTAAATAATATATATAATTTGGGCAACTCTGATAGTTGTCCATTTTTAATTCACTGACACTACTGACGGCCCATTGTTCTAGGGCCTGTTTTGTCGATTTGTGAGAGAAGTTAGAGGTTTCTTTTTATAACTTTTAGAGAAGATTTAATTTCCTGAATAAGTCTTGTTTCACCGTAATATGAAGAGTCCTCTTTCCTCGTTTCATCACTTTTTTCATAGTAATCTAGGTCTTGGGCAAGGTCAGACAAACACTCATCTACCTCATTACAAAAAGATAAATCATTTTTCCAGATTAAGGCCTGAAATTCCTTAATCTCTTTAGTCCTAGATTCTTTATCAGTAATAATCTTTTTTAACTTTTCATAAATATCATTTAATGTATATTTCATAGTAACACCTATTATTTGTTTGGAATTTCAATATGTCTTGGACGAAGTAGTTTCTTTGTATTTCCTCTAATTACAGTTGTAACTTTTCCTGTCGCCATATTTTGGCCAACTAGCAAAGTTTTTCCACTGGCAAAACCTTCTTCTAACACATAATTGACTGTCTTATTTTTTGGGTCCCAGAACCTTTTCCCTTTTTGTAAGGCCTTATCCACCATCGACTCAGTTATCCCTCGTTCACCCATTCTTTGAAGTGTATGTTGACCTATTGTTCTTGTTGGGACAATTTCCATGCCCTTAATAATTCGAGAACCTTCACTAAGTGCATCTGTCATATTTCCAACAGCACCAGTTTCACTTTTTGATAACTTACTTGTAAAGTTAGTAAATTTAGACAGTTGGGTTTTAGACTTTAACCCCAACTTCCGTGCGGAATCATAAATCTCACCAGACCTATCAAATATCTTTTGCACAGCTTGAAACTTATCTAATGCCCGCGCTCTTTTAAATATATTCTTGCCCAGCCTCGCTAAGAGCTTCACGGCACCAACTGTAGCTGTTGCCGCTCCTAAGGTTAGCACGTCAGCAATAAGACCTACTCCAGCGATTGCTCTTTCAGTATTAGATAGACTTTCGCCTTTGACAATTGATTTTCCAACAAAGAGCTTATAGCCTAAGTCAGTGCCAGCCTCCTTTTGTTCCACAGTTGCGAAACCACAGGAGCATGGCGCTTCAATTTAGTGGCACTTCAATTTACTCCATCAAACCATGGTTTGACTTCGGCATCATCCATAGATGTGGCTAATCTCTTAATATCAGGAGCCTTTTTAAAACCATATTTCAGTGCGGAATACGAAATTTCTTTCGACTCTTTGCTCTCATAAGAAACTGTCGCAAATATTGAATTTGAGAGTAGAATTAGAATTAGAATTAGAAGTAGGAAGGGAAGAATAAAAAACCTAGTCATTAGTTAAATTCTATCCCCCATACTGTTCCTCGCTACTTTATTTCAAACTTGGAACTTCAATCCAACGTAAAGTTCCATCTGGAAGTTTGGTGTTCTTGTTAAACTTTCTTATTCGATTAACTGTGATGACTGTATTTTCACCCATATCAACAACTGTCTGCATTGTTTTAACACTTGCAAAGCCACCCTCTAAAACGTAGGAGACAGACTTATTGAGTTTATCAAGGTATTTTGTCCCTTTCTCTAAAGACTTGTTTACCATTCCTTCTGTAATACCTCGTTCTGAAAATCTTTGGATTGCATGGTTGGATATTCTTGGTTTTGTTTGTATTAGGGCCTTGCCGACGGGTTCTATCCACTCATCAATCTTTCCCCAAGCACCAGTTTGGTTGCCAACGGTTCTATTTAAGAGGTCTGTAAATCTAGATACTTGCTCTTTCGTTTTTAGTCCCCACTTCCGTGCGGAATGGGTTATTTCTTTTAACTCCGTTCCCTCATGGGAAACTGATGCAAATGCTGTATTTGAGAGCAGAGCGAAGAGAAGGAATGGGAGGATTATTTCTAAAAGTCGCTTCATTTTATTTCTTCAAATGCTTCTTCAAATTTCAATGTAATACTTTTATTTTTAAAATATTCATCCATTGACGTGGTCAGTCCCTTCTTCACTGAGTCCCACATTGCCCCGCACTCATAGCAAACATATGACACTTCACCGTCTTTTTTCAATTTTACTTTGTGTATATCACCGTACTCTTCACATGTTTCACATTCTAGTTTTTTATCCATTATTGCCCCACTGGAAAAGCTGTTACAATATCATTCTTTGTATTTTCTCTAATAATAATTGTTAAAGTATCGTCACCCTTTGTTCCAATTTCTCGCTCCATAGGAATGCTATATTTCGTTCTTCCATTTCCTTGCACAATTCCTGAACCGGGGATTCTTTTTGACCAAGCTTCATCGATAAGAGAAGGTACATTTTTAGGCTTAGCTTTAAAAACGCTATGAGCTGCTTTACTAGGGTTTGGTTTTGTATGTTTTAAGATGTGCTTTAATGAATTATTATCCTTCCAGTTTGTACCATATTTTAAACCTGCTTTGGATTGCCATGTAGCCTTACCTGTATATTTAAGGCCAGGAATACCCTTAACAAACGATACTCCATCCTTACTACCTAGTCCCTTCGCTACTTTTTCAGCTAATTCACCAAAAGGTTCATGTAACCTGCTACTTCCGGACTGACTCGCCTTTTTCATTATCCCTGCAAAATAAATCTTTCTAGAGCTCATATCTACAGTCAGGTTTTTTCAGTCTTTGTCTTAGGCTTTTTACTATATCTAAAATATCACAAGGAATGTTTCTTAACTATAATTTAGTACTGGGTGCCGAGTGAGCATAATAGGAGGTGATAATGGCCTCGGGTTTGTATCTAAAGCAGCAACTATTTCTATAGTCTAAATTATTACTTTCCTATAGGAGTACTTTTGAGGTCTATTAGTGATCATTATATTTCTATTAACTAATAGGTAGCTCAGCTTTTCCGAATAACTATTAAGTGGAATCATTATATTTGATACTTTACTGCTTCTACAGCTAAAGAGTTTTGTGCATTAAAATATTAAGGGGGAAGGGCCTGAGAGGTGTACTTATGGCAAAAACCAAAAAAAAGGGCAGATCAGATCTACCCTTTTTTAACCCTTTCTTCTTGGCGGAGAATCGAGGGATATCTATATGGAATTATTGAATATTTATGGTGCCCGGGACTGGACTTGAACCAGCACGTCTTGCGACACACGCCCCTCAAGCGTGCGTGTCT
>CALHBL010000441.1 GCA_937930825.1 uncultured Bacteriovoracaceae bacterium | reverse complement strand
ATCATACCTTTCCAATTGGTACAGGAACTTATACCATTTGTCTAACAGTAACCTCATTATGTGGCAAAACAGACAGTATATGTCAAACCATAATGATTAGCCCGAGTAATAATTCTAATTATGGCTTAGGGGAAGCCCTTTTGGCCTTTGGCTTACTCATCGGCACAATATTTTCTTCAAAATCGTCTGCTACTTCATTTACAAGAGACTGTGCTTCGGCCTCTTCATTTATGTCATTATCATCTTCGGCAACTGAATCAGTATCCTCTTGAGCTACTACTTCGGTTTCCTCTTGAGCAACTGCTTCAGGGCCAACTTCAGTAGAGGTTTCCTCTTTCTTTTCAGCGATCGTCTCCGCTTCTTCTTCAACAAATTCTCTCTCAAGGCTCTCTATCTCATTCATGATATCCTGCAGCTCCGCATCATTAAAGCTCTTATCCTGGTTTTCATCTTTTTCCGACATAGTTACCTCCGGTCGTGAATGAACATGACACTAATTTCCACATACCTTTTTCGGTAAATAACTCACCGCACTTTAGCCCTTTTTCCTCTACGGTAACTTCTGCTACCAACTAGGCAAAGACTGTCAGAATATTGGCATAAAAAAGTCGGCTTACATTTGGGATGTCATTGTTTTTCCTACTTTCCTCCATGACAACACCAGTGAATTTAAGTTAAATTTTTATTCCACATTTTTTAGAGATGATACTGTAATATGAGTAAAAACAAATACTTTTGGGGGCTTAGTGTTAAATAAGAGCACTTTCCTCGCCCATTCCTGGCTCACCCAAGACAATAGCACAAAAGTTAGGTCTAACTTTTCAGCAACCCTTGGAAAAGAATCTTACAGTATATTATCGGCACCTTCTCACGCTAAATCCGCTCATCTAGGCCCAGAGCTCCCCCCCCTCCCCCAAAGCTTTAAACCAAACCAATACCTCATCCCTGGCTGGAGTGGAAACTCACTCTTTTCAAAGCAAGCAGTTGGTATAAAGAAACTGCAAGAAGAGCTCTGCCGGGATGCATTTAATAAATTTCAGGCAATAGATAGTATGCCTAAGACTCTAATGAAACTCCTTCATGCTGAGTTTCTCTCTTTTATAAAAACGAAGAAGAAAAACGGTCAATTAAAAGGAGCTCTTCTAGAAAGGGCCGAATATATAGCAGGTCAGGACTTTCCCTACTTATGGAAGGAGATTTCATCAAAGTCTGGACCCCATAAAGACTTGCTCTTAAGCTTTATCGATATTTATTGCTTTAGAGTAGCGACAGTTTATCTCTTTAAGCTAAAATTCTTTGTGGCCTATTCCGAGTCGGTTGATTTTTCTTTTACAACTTCTCATATCACTAACCCAACATTCTTTGTTAATGCCTTATTTAAAAAGGGCTCTTCACATGAAATTAACTGTGAATCATTAAAGTCGAATCAGTACTCTTGGTACCGCCCATCTTTGGAGCTTTCTCAAAAGCTAAGCCTACTTACCAAGAACTTTAATAATGTCAGTATTACCCAAATGATGAAACTGAGCTCTTATCGTAGAGTAAGCACTAAGAGCTCACTTATGGCATTTGATGACCAATCCTATAGTCATGCTCTTTCTCATCAAACATTTGGCAAGTTTCTTAATCAACTGCTTCTCTTCTTTCCCTTATGGAGAGAATCTGAAAGATTTATCTATCCTGTTGCAGTCAACCTGAAAAAACCAAAAATATATAATACAAAGTTTGTTGGAGATCATATTGAATCCCTTGGTCAAAGCCATTGGTTGGCCCAAGAAAAGAATATGGAATTCAATTGGTCTGAAATTCTATGCCCTGACTTTCCTGGCAAGCTAGGCTCAAGCGAAACTTTCCTAAGTGTATGTCAAGAGCTTCAATTCCTAACTTTTCTTGTGCAATACTCTGAGGATAAATCTATTTCTAGTAGAGACCTCATTCTTGAAGTTACAAAAGAGAAGTATAAGAGATCAGCAGACTCAGAAGCTGGACAAATTAATCTCTTCTCGAATAGAGAGGCCCCTACCCAATTAGTCTATGATCGCGCAGTCCTCAATGTAAGTGATGTACCTAAGAGTAACCCTCACCACTTTCTCGTTAATAAAATTCAAGCTCAGAAGAAAGGTCTCGCAATTGGTGGCCAGCTTATTGTCCTTACAAATCAAAAGCTCTTTGTGCCAAGTCAGAGCAAGAAGATAGAGACCTTATTAAAAGACTTTAAAGTCGAAGGCCTTTTTAACTTTGAAAAACTTGTAGGACGAGGCGAAATTACTAACTTTATCTATATTTTAAAAAAGAGAGACCCTTTCTATAAAGCAAATAATATCTTCAATGTCGATTCAAAGGGCCCAGTAGTGCAACAGACTTCCTCACAGGAGTCCTGCAAAAGCTTTCGCCTCTCAGGTGAGCTAAGTCTTTTTTCTCGATTTGATGTCTTTGTTGAGGAGCTCCTCTCTTTCTTTAAAAGTAAATCATCATTCTCCACATCTGTTTTTCAAAAAAACTTAAGTTACAATCTTAATTTCGACTTTCATCAAGACGCTATTATTGAAGGTAAGCTACTCAGTAGCCTCTCTCATGAGAGTGAGAATATTACTCATCCTCAGTTTTTCAAAAACCTAACAGAGAACTGCCTCCCTTTTGAGCACTTCTTCTCCCTAGAAGAACTTGGCCATCAGCAAAGAGGCAAACACCTGGCAACAAACTTTCTAGGCATCTCTCACGATGTTTCTCCAATATTTGCAAGTGTCCTCATCATTGACCTGAGAGATCCTAAGAGTGCCCAATTGGAAATATGCACTCCGGAGTCTTACCTTGCCAAACGAGAAGAGTATGGCAATGCCTATTTCCAGTACTATGGCCTTAGTCCTAAAGTGCGCTTTATTAATCTCAATTTACTAAGAGAATACTTTGACTCCCAACTTGGTCAACAGATCACCCAAATTTGTCTCGCTGGTGGTGCTAGTAAAATGAAAGGAAAGCTAAGGTCTCTGCTTATTCCTAATTTCTTTAGTGAAGGAAAAGACTTAGATAAGAGTGAATTAGAACAATACTACTTTCTAAGGCTTTCAAAAGAGCAGATATTTGAAACTCACCCTTCTACACTTCTGCTAGAGTTTGATCAAGAAATTGAAGATCTTGTGAAAGTTGAAAGAGCTAACCCATGGCTATACTTAAGCCTCTTAAGCCATGTCAAAATCCTCCTTAAATCATCTCTTGAGCAACTGAACGCTGGGCGTAGCAAAGACTATAGTTTTATCAATCCGCTCTTTATTGATGAGATTGTTAATTTAGATACTTTCTCCGTTTACCCCAATGAAGAAGTCTTTACTGAACTTTTAATAGATCAAAAACAAGACCTTCAACGGCCACTAGAGAGAAATAATCTTAGAAGTGACAAAGAAAAAGATGAGCACTGCCTTGAAGTCTTTAGTGGAGATTCATGCTTAGTTAAGTTTCATGGAGAATTAGAGACTCTTATGTTTATTGAGTTCATTCTATCCCAGGCCAATGGACAAAGTATTCTAGATATTCTTCAAAGTTTAAAAATTCCTAAAACAAAGGAATTACAGGATGTTTTCGCTAAATTTAGTGTTATTGAAGAGACTTTAGCTTCTCTATTTGAAAAAGTAGACTCAAGAATCAAATCAACACTAAATAAAGAAATTGCTCAAGTATAAAGTCATCCTGTTTGAGTTTTCAAGTATTGAAAACTCACCTAAAGACTTGAATGCCCGGATGGTATTAAGGCTCAAGTTACGCGCCGTTAGGCGTGCTGCTTGAATTCCTTTCCAGTAGAGGTATAGAAAAAAAACACAAACTCTAATTTTCTTGTAAAATAGTCTCAATGACTGACTCGTTAAAAGTTTGGGACCTTCAAAAATCGATCTATCGCCATTTAAAGAAAAGAGCAAAGGCAATTGAAGGTGAGGTTTCTGAAGAACTCAAACGTTATGAAAAAAACCAGCGTACTTACGCAAATAGAAGTTTTCAAACTTCTAACTTCAGTGCATTACTCAATTCTATCAAAAAATCAGATGTCGTCTTTCTTGGAGATTTTCATAGCTTCAATCAAAATACGAGGAACTTAGAGAGACTGACCAGGGCCTTAATAAAGCAGAGGAAGAAGTTTGCAATTGGTATAGAATTGGCCCATCAAGAGCATCAGTCGGCCATTGAGAATTACCTTAAAAAGGCAATTACAGAATTAGAGTTCTTAGAAGAAATCAATTACCACGAGTCCTGGCGTTTTCCATGGATTTACTATCGTCCTTTCTTTGAAATGGCGAGGGCCTATCAACTTCCCATTATTGCTTTGAATACAAACGGCTCACTTATTCAGCGTGATCTCAAAGCAGCAGAGCAAATTAAGAAATTCATGAAGGAAAATCCAGGAGAGAGGCTTCTTGTTCTCTTTGGAGAACTTCATATCGTTGCTAATAAACTACCCAAAATGGTTAAAAAAGAACTTCTAAACCTTATTCCAGATTATGAACAAACTATCATTCATCAAAACCTAGATGAGGTTTACTGGAAGCTACATGAAACGGATATAGAGAACCATAATCAAATAGTGAGTTTTAAAGAATCAGAATTCTCTCTTCAGACAGCTCCTCCATGGATAAAGTACGAGAGCATGATCTACTGGTATGAAAACCTATCAGATGACCCTGAGTTTGAACTTCACGACTACACCCTTTCTGATGGCGTCCTAGGCCTTCACTCTAACGTTCCTGAAAACTTTATTTTCCTATGTCAAAAAATTGCGAAGAGTCTTGGTCTTGAAGCTTCTAATGAGGAACTCGAAGACTTTAATCTCTATGAGCACCAGAACCTCAAGATAATGCTTGATAAAATTGGAAGAATACCAAAGTCATCAGTCGTCCAATTTCATAAAAACCTTGTTAAAGAAGGTAGAGTTTTTAGAATACCTTTTTCTAATAACTTCTACTGTTCTTCCTACTCTATTAACAGAATGACCTTCTTAGCAGGACTTCACTTGCAAGATATCATTATTCGGAAAGAGAATATTAACTATGAATCCATCTGGATGGAACACTCTATAAGTAAGAAATTTATTCTTATCTTCAAACAAACAACATTTGGCTTTCTTTCAAGTAAGATCGTTAATCCCTTTAGGAAGTGTGACCGCTATTGCGATTTCTTAGACCAAATTAAATTACCTGATATTGATAAACGAAGTAAATCTATTCTTGAAGTAACAATCGCTTTAATAGAAAACCAAGGCGAAAGAGAACTTAAAAGTATTCTACCTAAAGATAGAGTATATATTGTCTATGAAGTGGCAAGAAAATTAGGTTTCTATCTTGGCGACTTTATTTATGAGAGCCAACTCATTAAAGATAAAGAGAGTTATAAGGGAATTTTAAAGTATCTGATAGATTCTAATCTAGAGGAAGCAAAATTCATGGATATTTTAACAGAACTTCTTCCCAGTGGAGCTTATCAAGAACATAGGAAGAGGTACTTTTAAACAGAATTCATTCTATTAATGAGCTCTCTCTTGGTAGTCTTTTCAAGACGAGCTAATCTCTTTCGAGAAGGCTTCTTAAAACTCTCATCAGTTTGGACACTACT
>CALHBL010000440.1 GCA_937930825.1 uncultured Bacteriovoracaceae bacterium | reverse complement strand
GAGCGGGAGATCAAAGAAAATTCGGATGACACAATCCCTATTGAAATCCTTCATCATGATGAACAAATCCTGGTGGTCCATAAGCCCCCCTTTATGATGGTGCACCCTTGGCGCGGAGGCCCTCGCAGAGAGAAATCTCTTATGACCCATGTTAAGGAACAAACTGGCGAGTGGCTCTATCCGGTTCACAGACTCGACCGCCAAACTTCAGGTATTGTTCTGTTCGCCTTAAAACCTGAATATGTCACCTTCTATAAAGACCGCTGGCATAGCGATGAAGTTGAAAAGAAGTACTTCTGCTTGGCCAGTGGAGAAATCACTGAAGAAGGAAGATTTAAAAACCAATTGAAAACACCCAAGGGCCATAAGCAAGATGCCTTAACAGAATACCGCCCTGTCGAATTTTTCAACCATGCACAATATCCTTGTACTCTGTGTGATGTCACCATCAGAACAGGACGAAAGCATCAAATTCGCCGGCACTTCTCAAGGCATATGAAAAATATTATTGGAGACACTCGCCACGGCAAAGGCCCTATAAATGACTTCTTTCGGGATCAGCTTGATCTGCATAGACTCTTTCTTCACGCTTACTTCTTAAAAATCCCACACCCTACTAAGAATCTCCTATTGCACTTTAGACAGGAGATGCAAGAGGACCTTACCACCACCCTTGAAAATTATAGAAATATCATCAAAGGTGATGCTCCTCTTATAGATAGTAAGTAAGGGATAATTGAGCGTAGTCATCTTTTTCGAAGAAGTGAATGAGCTGATTGGGTTTTGTATTAAATAGAGAGTTAACTTCCAACTCCCACTTCCAATTGCCATTGATTCTTCGGGCCGCCTCTAAGCGAAAACTCTGAATCTCGCCCTCTTCATTATTAAAGATCACACCACCTAGAACCTCGGTTCCAAGGGTATCGTTTAAGGCAAGCCTTGCTCCAAGGAAGGTATGATTATTAAAGAAGGCTTGACCAGTTGTTCCGCGCTCATCATAGAGGAACTCACCAATAACGCCAATATCAAGACCCTTATAGATATTGGTAAAGCTATACTCAAAACCAGCAACAGCTGCAACGAAAGCTTTCTTAAGGTCCCGATCCCTGCGCATGAGCTCACCTTTTAAAAGCCAAGCTCCCCAAACATATTGGGCATCTAAAGAGAATTGCTCACTTTGCACATAGAGGGGTCTGACACTTTCTCCTTCGAAATCAAAGAAGAAAAGAGGCTCTCTATCTGTTCCTTTAAAGTAGCTCAACCCAAATTCAAGGTCACCAATATAGTGGGAATAACGAAAGGCATGATCAATATGCTTCTCTTCATCTTCATGAGTATAGAGTGCTCTGTTGGTATCAACAACAAAAGGAGTTCTATAACGGCCTTCAGTGCCAGTGAAAGTTCTCTGTCTAAAGTAAGGCAGAAAGAAGTAAGTGAAATTACCAAAGTCACTTACATAAGTGGGGTTAATCATGGGCTGCCCAAGCTTATCCTCACCATCAGTATTTTCCACAAGGTCAGTTTGATTGACCACATCAACAATATGCAGACTCTCAGTCACTCCCCAAAAAATTTTACTAATTCCAGCTCTTAGCTCCAAGCGGTCCCATGAACCTACAAATGAAGCCTCGCGAATATCCGCGTGGCTTCTTTCGTCATCAGGGGAGGAAATTCTTCCAAAGGGTATGAGTGTTACGACCTTACGATCTTCATCCCAAGAGTGACTCACCTCTCCTTTGAAAATCAATGAAATTTCTTCTTGATTAGAGTTTCCGTACTTGCCAGGACCTTCATAGAAGCGGCTCTCATGAGTCACCTCAAGAGAATGTTCTAGGCAGTAAGCTTGTCCACTATATAAAGACACAAAGAAAATAAAGAGTTTTATCATGATCTGTCCTACTTAAGTCTCTTAAGAGCATTCTTATCAAAGTCTCTCTCATTAAGAGAAACACCAAAGCGGTAGTTATTCCACACGAGCTTAGTTGACTTTCCTGACTGATGATTAATCATAGTCATCAGATCGGGTCTCCAAGTATTCTTTGGGTAAACTTTGTAGCCATCGTAAGTAAGAGTTTTAAAAAGAGAACTCTTTCGATCATAGAAATCAATTTTCTGCAGTCTAAACTCTTTACCGTCAACCCAAACGATTTGCTTGGTGTAACCTGATTTCTTACTGACAGGGTAGCGTTCTATCACGTGAGTTGATTGGCCGTTTATTTCTTCGCTTTTAATATACTTGTAAGTGTACTTCTCCACTTCCTGACTGGAGATATCTTCATAGGCAAATTCACTTCCCATAAAAGGTCCACTCTTATTATCAGAGGAAATCCTTTTTACTCTTCTCAATGCAGGAAGGTAGAGCCATTGATCATCAGAAGCGAGGGGATGAGAGAAGCTTAAGAAGCTGGTTCCTTTTACATCCTTTGGGCTTTTAAAAATCGTTAAGGACTTATCCCCATCTCCTTTAACTTCTAATGACTTCAGTTTCATCTGTCTTTTACTTTCTTGACCAGAGCGATTCTTTAAAACCATCTCAACATCGGCAACTTGATTTACCCACCCTGTATCATAGGAGTCAATTTTCTTAGCAATACTCAGACCCTTCTCTTCCATTGTTTCAGCTTTAACTTCTTGATTCATTCCTAAACCAAGCGACAAAGTCATCGCAAGGGCACTTAAAGTAGCATTCTTCATTTTCATATTTCCTCCAACTTCAGATTTCTTTCTATCAACTAAGGACAAGAGCGCGGGCAAGAAAGTAAAGTCCACGATTAGAGCGACCGCAATGGTTAGTGCTGATAGCGCTCCAAGAATCCAATTCATTTTAAAAGTAGAGAGCATCAGCACACTGAAGCCCGCTACAAGAATCACAGAAGTGGCCACAAGCGCTGGGCCAACATTACCAAAAGCAGCATTGATGGCCTCATTCGCTGCTAAGCCTTTCTCCCGCCTAGCACGAACATACTTAGTTAAGAAGTGAACTGTGTCATCCACAACAATACCGAGAGTCACAGAACCTACGATTGAGATTGCAAAACCAGCTTCTCCCACAGTTAAGCTCCATATACCAAAGGCCATTCCCGCGGGAATCATATTGGGAAGTAAGCTAATAAGCCCATACTTAAAACTCTTTAGTGCGATCATTAAAGTCAGGGTAATCAGAGCAAAGGCAATCATTGTTCCCCAAAACATAGAGCGAACATTTCTAGAAGAGATATGTGAAAACATTACGGCCGGAGAAGCGCCAAGAGTGTGCATATAGGATGGAGCATTCTTCTTTAACCAATCCTCACCTATTTTGGTAATTTCAAGCATATTCTTAGTATCAATATTTCCTAAAGTGACGACAACCCTCGTGGCCGCCTTATCAACATCTATTTGATTATTTAAATCAAGTCCGTAAGGCAAACTCATTTCATAGAGCAGGAGGTATTGAGCGGCAAGCTCTCTTGAGTCAGGAAGTTTATAATAAGTCTGATCATCCGCATGCATATTCTTATTCAGTCTTTTGAAAGTATCCGAAATAGAATTCACATGGGTCACGCCAGGAATTTCTCGATACATTTGAGTAAAGCGATCAATAGTTGCCAGGAACTCAGGATCAGTGATTCCCTGAGAATCCTTGGCCTTAAGATCAAAGTTCACTTGATAGATTCCAGCAAAATTATCCATCATCCAATCTGTGTGATTTCTAAACTCAATCTCTTTGGTAAAATACTTAACAAATTGATCATTGAGCTTAATCTTTGGAATTTGAATAAAGAGAAAACCGGCAGTCACTATACTAACAACCAAGATGGTGACCCTATTATGCGTAACAAAGCGAGCAAGCCAGCTCAGAGAAGTTTGACCACTCTTATCATCAACCACCACTTTAGTTTTCATGGGAAAGAGGTCTGTTAAAACCGGAAGAGTTGTAACTGAAAAGATAAACGCCAGAGTCACTCCAATGGCCGTAATATTTCCAAGGTCATGAAAAGGTGGTGTATCACCAAGGTTTAAACTTAGAAAACCAATGACAGTTGTTAACGAAGTTAAGAACACCGGCTGAAGATTGACTCTTAACCCTTCAATAATAGCGTCCCTCTTTGCCATCCCTCCTTTCATTAGAGCCAGAATGGCCTTAAGAATATGCACTGAATCCGCAATCGCCAAGGTAAGAATAACAGTTGGAGCTATTGAAGAAGGCGGGGTTAAAGGAATCCCTAAATGGCCGGCCAATCCCATAGCACCTACAACGGAGAACATCAGAACTAAGACAGTAGAAAGAGTGGCAAAGAAACTCTTTAAAAAGAAGACCATGATGATAATAAGAACTAAGTACATCATAGGGGTAAGGGTCTTCATATCCTTCATGCCCGCTTCATTGAAAGCATTATTGAGCATGGCCACTCCTGAGAGGCGAAACTCATGATCAGGATACTTCTTTTGAAATTCTCCTGAAAGCTTTCTCACAGCAGCAGCGATTTCGGGAACTTCTGTTGGTGACTTGCCCGGTAAACTCACGCGAATATTTATGCCGGTAACAAGTCCATCTTTTGAGACAATCTGATTCACAAGAAGAGGCTCACTGAGGGCCACTTTCTTAATACTTGCTAATTGAAGAGTATCAAGAGCGTCGTCTGCTCGCACCAAATCCCTTACAAGGAGATCGTCTTCAGTGGCCGTTGTATTTTGGAAATTACTGACGCTATCCACTCTATAGGAGAAAGGAATTTTCCAAGCAAGGTCAGTAATCTCCTGAACCATTTTAAGAGTACGTGCAGTGAAGATATCACCAGATTTAGGTTTAATAGCGATTATGGCCGAGTCATCTTGTGAGTAAACTTTTTGCAGCTTATCAAAGGCAACCCTTTGGGGATTATCTTCACCAAAGTAGTAGCGGTAATCAGAAGACATGGAGATTTTACTTAGGCCGCTCGCCGCTCCTATAACAATAAGTAGTGTCGTAATCAGTATCAGGGCACGATGGCCTAATACCCACTGGGCAAATCTTTGCGCAAATGAGTCAGAGTTCATTCTTCTTCCTTTTATATTGTTACGCAGCTCCTTACTTACATGAAAGTAAGGAGCTGCTTAAATTTTTTACTCAACTGCTTATTTGATAGGGCCCTATAAAGCGCGTAAACATGCCCCTAAATCCATTAATGAACTCCTCATCATCTTCTTGGACAAGGGCCATTTGCGCCACTCCCATAAAGAGAGAACTTAACATCATCCCCAGGGAGACAGGATTTATACTCTTTTTCAAAAC
>CALHBL010000439.1 GCA_937930825.1 uncultured Bacteriovoracaceae bacterium | reverse complement strand
CGCTCTTTCCACATTCTTCTTGTAGTTTAGAGACGAGTCTTCTTCTTTCACAAAAAGACTTATCAAGTGAGAAGTCCACCTGGCGCATGGATGAGCTGGTATCAATCCACAGCTCAAATTTAGCGGGCTTACTAGCACTCTTGGCCTTGCCACAGTACATATCAAAGTAGTGGCCTTTCTTGCAGTCAACAAGATCAATCTCTTCGGCGCTTATGGTCTTCACTTCAACTTGTTCTTTGGAGCCTGGGTCGGCGCCGGTCTTTTTCACTTTTTTGGGATCAATAATAAGGCCATGCTGAGGATGAAAGCAGCCGTCCCCCATCTCTACACATTTTTCATGGGTATTGGCCGCGACAATGCCTAGTGAGACAATACTCTTATCAAAGGGTGCTAAACTCACACTGGCCCTCGAGAGCAGAATGACGTGAATACTCTTTGCTTCACCAAGAACATTACTACTTAAGATCAGGAGAATAAGTAAGCTTAAAGCTTTAATCAAAGTTAATTCCCTTCTGCTTTAAATAAGTAATTATATTCCTACCCACATCAGACACTAAATCTTTTCCATCACTATCTAAATTTAAGAACTCATTTAAGAAACCCTTTTGCTTTAATGATAATTTTCTTAGCTTATCTCTAAGATCACTTTCACCCGTACCTTCAGACTTATAAATAAGTGGAGTCTTCTTACTTCCTACGCGAACACTGCTCTTGATTGTTTTTTGAGAGCCACCATCTTTAAGCGCTTCAACAAACGCCTCTTCTTCTTCGGGCATTTCCGCTTCGGGAGGGTCAGGTTCAAAGATGACCTTCTCATTTGTCGCCTCTTCACCCTTATGAAACTTTACAAGCCTCATAAACTGATCAGTATAGTCTTCATCTACAAAATCAATAATCTCATGAAGAGGTATATTGAGCTTCGCTGTGATATTAGCAATAAGGCTTGGGTTTAACTCTTGGGTTTGTTGATTAAGGAAACGGCTCATAGTCGACACCCCCGTATTTGTGGCCTCTGCAAGTTCTCGCTGATTCATAGGACCCCTCATCTGCATATACTTGCGCACTGCACCTAAAAAGAGAGTTACTTTGTCTTTTTGAAATTGGGCCATAAGGCGCCTCCGTTACGTGTTCCTAACTACTTATCGGTACCTCTTGCATTCACTTGAGGATTGCAACACTAAAATTGCATCTGCAATCTATTGTTTTTACTCAAATTTGCAATTAATTATTGTGCAATGCAATTTAATATCTTGACGCAACCGGTCAAGTACTCTAGAATAATATTAATCTTGCACTGCAACACACGGCGCAGGAGAAACCACAGGACTTGAGAGGTACATCATGAACACATTAACCCATTTCATTGATACCGGACTTTCACTCAGTACCCAACTCACCAACAATGAGGACCGGAATTTCGATGGTGCCAATGCCAACGGACTTTACGAAGTTATCGAGAATGAGACTCTAAGTGGTCGAAATCTTGAAGGCTTGGCCGTATCTGGCTCTTTGTTTTCTCTCACCACCTTCATTGATGTGACTTTTGAGTCCTGTGTATTCTACGCTTCAAAATTTGAAAATTGCATCTTCATCAACTGCAAGTTTAAAGATTGCAAATTTGAATTCACAAGTATTACTCATTGCAAGTTCAACCGTTGCAAGCTTGAGAATACTGATTTTCAAATCAGCCCTATAAAGAAAAGCACCATGGCCTTTTGTGAATTTGATCACAAGGCGCAGCACTACCTCTCAAAGGAAGAGAATAGTCTTCATAACTGTTCTGAGCTTGCCCCTATGACTTGGGAAGAAGCTCTTAATAATGAAGAACTTGAGGCAAATGCTGGGATTCCCCTTCCAGCTCAAGAGAACGAGGCCCCAGGAGTTATTGAACTTCTTAGCAACGTTATCTCAAGACTAAAAGCAGCTTAAAATTTGGCATAAAAGATATATTCGCACCAGGCCTCATGGAAATATTAGCCATGAAACTCTTACGCGAGGCCTTACCCTTCTTCATCTAGATAAAAGGAAATGGATTCCTTCTAGACCTCTCACCACCCACACTTCATTAATCCCCCTCTTCTTGAGGGGGACCACTTCTTTCTTCAAGCGTATAATCTGAATATTAATACCATCCGAGCATTCCTATTTTTTGGCAAGTTTTCAATACTTGAAAACTCAAACTGTAGGACTATATACAGGCAGAAGATTCTCTAAAGAATTTTATGATTTTCTTAACCTCAGCATTAGGTTCTTTGAATTGCTTTTCAGGAATCATCACTCTAAGACTAAATGAGTTTCCTCTACATTTTTGAAAATGCCCGAACTCCTTAAAACTTCCGTGTGACAGACTAAAAGTATACTCATACCTTAGTAATTTAGTTTTTCCATTGAATGTCACTACTGGATTTTCAGTAACTTTGCCTTTATTTTTTTTCACCCAACCCTTTTTAGAATTAATTAATTCACTCTTAAAGTCCGAGAAGTCCTTTAGGAGTAGGTCAAAACTCCTCTGAGTAAGGTTAGCGATAACACGAGGAGAGGGAGCATTTACATCCATAAAGGTAAGAGGATCATGGGGATCTTTACGAGGCTTTTGAATCGCCCAGTTTGCCGGGAAGGGTAAGCGAAAAACTTCACCATTCCATTTTGTACTATCATTTACCTGAGCAAGTGAAGAAGAGGAAATTACTATTAAGAAGATTAGGTATTTTAAACATTTATTCATAGCTTCTATTGTAACCATGAATTCATTTTTTTTAAATGGTATTTACGCCCAGTATAGAGTTTCGAGTGAAGATCATTCAGCTAAGACAAGTCCTAGAGAAGAAACTTATAAGCTTCTAGTAGCTAATAATGATAAGGCTGAAATAATTGAGGCTCCTCAATATCACATTCATAGTGGTAGTGGTCTAAAGGAAGCTCCTGGACGCAATAAAGAACTACTAACCGCCCATATTACTCAAGAAGATAAGTTAGTCCCTGATCTTAAGCAATCCTTCGATCAGAATAAAACTTATTTTAAGTGTGAAGCTAAGCAACTCTGTCCTGTTGGAAAGAAAGAAAGTGGTGTAACAAAGCGCTATGCCTACTTCATGAAAAGAAAAAGCGACGGGGTGGTCATTCCCACCTTTCTTCAGTGCCACCCTGAAGGAGATTTTTCAATACTAACAGCGCAAGAACTCATTCCCGTACTCAATGAAGAAAATTTAAATAGCAGTGAGTGCATAACAAAAGAAAATCTTCAAAACCATATTTCAGGTCAATTTGTTAATAATACCTTAAGTGCATTAAGAAGCTACAAGGGAAAGTGTCCTCAAGATAATAATTTTGGTAAATCCTTATATAAGAATATAGAAAAAGATATCAAGAATGCTTTTAATATCTTCAGTATTCATAAGCAAGAAAAAGTGAAAGCTGGCTGTCTTACTAATGCCATTACTAATGCTATTCAATCAATCTATCAAACGGTTAAGATGTTCATATGGGATGCTCCGAGAAAAGCTATTGATATCGCAAAGAGCGTCTTTAGTTTCGCTTTTGATAAAGAAGAAGAAAATTCAACAGCAATGCTTCTCTCGAGTATCATGCCAAAAGACATGGCCCAAGCCCTAGCCAATTGGGACATCCCGGGTTTTATAGCTAAGGTCAAAAGTAATCTCTTTGGCCTCCTTGCAGATATAAAAGAATTCTACCGTGACATTATAGGCTGTACTGAGTGGTCAGGAATTCCGTATTCCTCTCAGTGCCTTAAAAAAACAGATTGGGAATGTCCAACATGGGATAACATTATCAATATGGTCTGCGGGCTTGGTAGCCAACTTCTCTCTGGCTACTTCTTAGGTGGCCTACTCGGAACAGGTAAGAGTATTCTCAATATGGCCAAGCTAAAGAGGTCAATCGCCCACAACCCTGATAAAGTCGGCTTAGGACAAAAAACAAAGGATCTGCTTACCTCTAATCAATTTGTAAATGAACAATTGGCAAGAACAAAGGATTTAAAGGATACGATGGCCTACAAAACAAGAAGGAAGGCCCGAGCCGTTACTGACTTTGTTAATTTTCATAAGGACAGTGTTGATTACTTTTTAAAGTTTGGTGAGAACTTCAGAGATATGATCAAGAGTACTCCTGTCGTATCAAGCTATCATTATGCCTTTCAAAAAGGACAAGAAAAAGCTTGGAAGAAATCTAATGACTTGCAAATGAGATCAAAGAGTACAAATGATCTCGAAAGGGATCGAAAGAGAGCATTACGTTTTGATAATGTTCAATCGAAATTTGACGAACTCTTAGAAGACTTTAAAGAGGCAATTGCTAAGAACTCAGACGCAAGCCCAGCTCAAATTAGGAAATATATTAAAGACTTTGAAAAAGACTATTTCGCTGAAGTCAAAAAAGAACTAGAGTTCCTGGGAATGAACGTTGATATCGTAAAAGGTAGGGGTAAGAGTAAGAACCGAGATATGCTAAAAATTTTAAAGAAAGGTGAAGATGGTAAGAAAGATGAATTCATCATTTACGATCCTAAGATTGACTCCAGGGCCCAATCAATTATTAAAGAGGATAAATTAAGTGATGATGGAATTAAAGATAAGATGACGAATGGAGATATCCTTCTAGGTGATCGAAGTAGTGCTTCCCTTTCTAGTAATACTCCACAATTTTGGAAAGACTTTATTGATAGTGCTGATAATCATAAAGGAACATTCACTCTTAAATCAAATGGAGTAGATGGATTTGTCTACTTTGGTCACTTCTCTGCCCAAAACAAGGCCATTGAGAAAGTTGAAGATTGCAATAAGAAGCTCGTTGATAGCGAAGTTCTTCGCTTCCAAGAAATTACCAATTTAGACTCAAGTGGAAAAAAGATGCCTGATAATAGTAATCACCCTCTCCATAGCACCGAATAATAAATACACCTTGGTTATTGGGACTCTCTAGTCCTTGCGGTAAAAGCAGCCAATAGACTTCTTATTCCTTCTTGAAGCACTAAGGACTTGGAGGGCCACCTCCACTCCATTTCGCAAGCCAATGAGCTCGTCTTTTAAGGCAGCATCTTTATAGAAGCGTTGAATCTCATCATAGAGTTCCTTAAACATCGCTTCCCCCCGCTTTAAGCGGCTTGAAGTTCTCGTCAGTCCTACATAATTCCACATTGTCTGTTTAAGAGTAAGCCAGTCTTGCTGCACAAGAACACTATCAGCGGGGCCACTACCAAGCTCCCAATTCTTCAATCGTGAAGAGTCATAGACTGACTTAGTTTTATTTTCTTTATAGATATCTTCTGCTGCAAGAAACCCCCATGTCACTCCCTCTGCTAGACTAGTTGAGGCCAATCGATTTGCACCATGCAGTCCCGTGCAGGCCACTTCACCTACAGCATAGAGACTCGCAAGTGAAGTTCTCCCCTTCAAGTCCGTTTTCACACCGCCACAGGAGTAGTGCGCTGCTGGCACAACAGGAATTGGCTCAGTAGTAATATCGACATTCTTTTCGAGGCAGTGCTTATATATGGTAGGAAAACGCTCTTTGGTCTCCGTCTTATCTTTGAAAGAAATATCAAGGTAGCAGCAGTCATGCTTAGTATTCATCATCTCTTCATCAATAGAGCGAGAAACAACGTCACGAGGAGCGAGCTCTCTATCATCATGATAGTTCTGCATAAAAGCATCACCTTTAGAGTTTAGCAGTACTCCTCCCTCACCTCTTAGGGCCTCGGATATTAAAAATCGGCGATGGCTTGAACTATCAAAGAATGTTGTGGGATGAAACTGAATAAACTCCATATTAACAAGAGTTGCTCCGGCCCGTTTTGCCATGGCATGACCATCCCCGCGGGCGCCCTCTGAATTAGAGTGATGTAAATAGAGAGAACCAACTCCACCAGTTGCAAGTACTGTAGTTTTGGCCACGACCTTCTTTACTTGTTCTTTGACCTGATCAAAGAGATAGGCCCCCAAAACTTGGTTTTCTTCATACCGCTGCTTTAAATTATTCCCATGATGAACAGGAGTGAGGAGATCAATAGCAGTATGGGCAATAAAGAAATTTACTGTTGGAAATAGGTCTTTATTCTTCAAATGATTTAAAAGAGACACTTGTATTTCCCTACCTGTGTAGTCTCCCTTAAAGAGAATACGAGGAAAGGAGTGGGCGGCTTCTTTCGTAAAGAGTAATTGTCCATTCTTATCTCTTTCAAAATTTGTTTTGGCCTCATCAATTAATATTTGATTGAGAATAGCTCCCGATTTTTCTTCTAGAATCTTCGCCGCTTCTTCATTGGAAGTATTTGATGATGCTTTTTGAATGTCTTTAACAAGTTCTTCATGAGTTAGAGAGTTAGGAGGGAAAATTGTCCCACCTTGGGCCCAATAAGTATTTGAAAGCAAGGGATCGGTCTCTCTTGTGACAATAGCAACCCTTTGACCTTTCTTGGCCAGCTCAATTGCGCACACTAGGCCAGCAACGCCGCAACCAATAATAAGAACATCAAAAGAGTTCTCGCTCATGGCTATTTTACCTTCTGATATTTAAAAGAAATATCAACCGCTGGAGCAGCATAAGTTAAAGAGCCAACGCTAATAGCATCAACACCTCTTATAAGGTAGCGGTCAAGATTATCCAGAGTAACTCCTCCTGAAACTTCTACCGTTGTTCCCACTGGTTTCTTATTAATGATTTTCTCTATTGCTTTAGGGGAGAAATTATCCAGCATAATATGACGAATACCAAGCTTGATGGCCTCATCAAATTCTTTTTCATCATGAACCTCTAATTCAATTGGAGTATAGAAGCTGCCCATACCCTTGAAGAAGTCCAGGGCCTTTTCTACTGATCCAAAGTAGGATTTATGGTTATCCTTAATCATCCAAAGATCGGTTTGTCCCAATCTATGATTGAAACCTCCACCAGTGCGGACGGCATATTTCTCAAGGTTTCTTAAGCCTGGTGTCGTTTTTCTGGTATCTAGTATTTTAATATTATATTTTTCGGCTTTATCCACATATTTTCTGGTGTAGGTTGCGATATTCGAAGCTCGTTGCATGAGATTGAGAGCTATTCTCTCACCAGTCAGGGCAGTTGAGAAGGCCAGCTTCCCTATAGGAATAACTGCTCCTTTACTCAGAAGTTTTCCCTCGAATTCATCCACAAGATTCTTATCAATGCTATTAGCACCAAGATAGTCGAAAGTGGCAAGGAACCAAGGAAGCCCGCTTAGTAAGAGATCAGATTTAATAAAGATATTACAGGCAACTGACTCAGTTGGAAGCTGCTTTAAATAGTAAGCATTTCTTCTCAAGTCATCTTCTTGAAAATATTTAGAAATCTCTTCTTGAAGGCTTACGCTTAATAAATCCATTACTATCCCCTTTTGCTAATACTAATAGTTTTAAGCTAATTAATTCGAAGTGTTAAGAAAAAAGCCCCTGGCACTAAACTGGCATCAGCTTCTGCCATGAACTTTAAAGCTATATGCCTAATTACACTTATTTTACTAGTCTTTGCTCCAAAGAAGTCATTCTCATATAAGCCGCACCTAGAACTCTCCAAAAAGCTAAGTCCACTTTCAATGGCCTACTTCTTCGGCCAAAAAAGTGGTTTAACCAAAGAATCTAAGAAAGCCCATCAGGCCCTTAACCTCCAACACCTAATGACTCCCTCGGGACTCCACTTAAGTGCACTCCTCTCTATCCTTGGCTTTTTTACTAAGAGAAAGTCTATTTTCTTCTTCGCCCTATCACTACTGGGCTTTTCTATCTTTCCCTCTCTTGGTTTTTCTAGTTTTAAACGAATGATGATTTTTGGCCTACTAAAGAATAACCCCATTATTAAGATAAGTAATTCAACTTGCTTCTGGGCCACTTTTATCACCGCTTTTGCCTTTGGCATGTATAAAGAAAATCCCTTAAGCTTCACTCTTTCTTTTCTCTTTCTGGGTGCACTTCTCAGCTCAGGTTTCAAACTTCAAACTTACTTTACTCTCTTCTTCGCTCAGGCCATGATCAGCTCTTGGCTTAATAAGGACTTCTATCCAATTGGTAGTCTCTATGGCCTCTTACTCTCCCTCTTTAGTCCTTTGGTTTTCCTATCTTTAATAATAGAGAATCTCTTCAGCTCTCGTCTTTTTTCTCAGTTCTGGCTCTCTACAATTAACTTTTTTAGCACCTACAAAGGCGCTAGTATCATGAACCCAATATTCATACTTCTTCCCTGCTACCTTATTGGTGGTAAGCCTAAGCTAAGACGAATAACCCTTGGTTTCTCAATAATATTTACAGCTCTTAAACTAAACCCAAGCTTTAAGAGTAAGAGCTTTGCGGCCATGCCGCCAAGAGCTTACATTACTAAGAAGAATATCAAAGGAGGGGTCAAGCTAACCTATAAGAACAAAATGCGCTGCTATAGCCGCTTAAAAATGGATGAGTGGTCAACACACTGCTATTAAGTGCCCTCTTCTTCTCTAAGAAAAGGGCACTCGTTTCTAGTAACCTAGAAGCTTATTAAGTTTATTATAGACATCATCAACTTGAGGAAGAATCTCTTCTTCAAGATCAGGGCAATAGGCAACATGAACATCTAAGCTCGTCACTCTCATAATCGGAGCATCTAGAGCTTCAAAGCATTCTTCATTGACCCTTGCTGCGATTTCACCAGCAAAGCCTGAAGTCTTCTGTTCTTCATGAGCTATCATTATTCTATTCGTTTTCTCTAAAGACTTTTTAATTGCTTCCATATCAAAAGGCGCTAATGTTCTAAGATCAATGACCTCGACACTCTTACCTTCAGCTTCCATTTTTCTTGCAGCATCAAGAGATTTTTGAACTAAAGCTCCCCAAGTTACAATCGTCGCATCAGTTCCCTCTTTAGCAACTCTGGCCTTACCAAAAGGAATCATATAATTTTCACCTGGCTCAGCTGTTCTATTATAACCTTGATAGTAGAGGTGCTTATGCTCGAGAAACATAACAGGGTCATCGCCTCGAATTGCTGTTCTCAATAAACCGGCTGCATCAGCAGCAGTTGAAGGATAAGCGACTCGTAAACCTGGCATATGGGTAAAGAAAGACTCTCCAGTTTGTGAGTGG
>CALHBL010000438.1 GCA_937930825.1 uncultured Bacteriovoracaceae bacterium | reverse complement strand
GGGCTTCTACGTCAATGCGACTCAAGCGCCCTATGCTAACAATTTTCAAATGTATGATTATATTACCGAGGACTTGGTTGGACTTTTAAAAGATGAGTTCTCAGTTGAAAAGCTTTCGCTTATGGGGCACTCCATGGGTGGGCACGGAGCTTTAATGATGGGCTTGAGAAGACCTGAATTATTTCTAAGTGTTTCCGCCTTTTCTCCTCTTGTGAATCCTAGTGCTTGCCCTTGGGGAAAGAAGGCCCTGGCAGGATACTTAGGAGATGACTCTGATAAGTGGGCCAGCTATGACACCTGTTCACTCTTAAAGAATGGGCACAAGAGAGAGGGGACTCTCTTAGTAGATCAAGGCCTTGCTGATGAGTTCCTAGAGGAGCAGCTGCTGAGTGAAAACCTGCAAAGAAGTTGTGATGAAGCTGGTCAGGCCTTGGAGCTTCGCTATCAGGAAGGCCATGATCATAGTTATTACTTTATTGCGAGTTTTCTAAATGATCATGTCGCCTTTCACCTCAAGGCGATTAATAAAGGGTGACAGCTCCTAAGAAAAGGGACCTCTCTTTAAATAATTACGTACTTTCAGTTGCTTAGAGCGCGAAAAGAGGTCAAGAGTGTAAATTTTAGTCTGTCAAAATTATAGGCAGGCCTTGTAAATAGGATCCCACTTATAACGAAGAACCCAGATATTAGATAAAATAAGGGAAAGAAACTTTAAAATATCTGGAGATTAGTGATGAAGAAATTATTATTACCTCTTTTAAGTGTTGTTGTTTTCAATGTAAGTGCTGCAAGTAATTGCCCGGATATTATCGGCTCCTATACTTGTAGTGAGATTACTGAAGTGTTCGATATTGATGGTAATATCGGAAGAGAGTCCAATAGTGAATTATTTGACCTAGATGTTGTTAGAAAACTAAATGGTCAGGGTGTTTCTTATATTAAATTTAATACTTCCTACGTAAATAGATTCCAAGAGTATAATAGAAAATCTTTCTTTAAACCTTTTAATATTGATAGAGCTAATGGGGTTACAACAGCAGAGTTAGACTTGAGAAAGGGGTCTAAAGCAATGAACTCTCAATGTATTTTAGACCCCAGAGCAGGTAAAGTGATTGTTCAAGAAGAGAGTTATATTGGAAAAGAGTCCTATAAAGGTAAGCACTTTGTTTCAAAAAAGAATCACTTTATGAAGTTAGATGGTGATGTTTTAAAAGTATCAACAGTGAATAGTATTTTCACTATTCCATCAGAGCTAATGGCGGACATTAACTTAGCTGAGATGTATAGCATGGCCCGTTTTGATAAAGAGGCCCTAGTGGAGGAAAATATTGACTTCAGCTCCACAACTGACCAAATGAATTGTGTAAGAAAGAATAACTAAAAGGTGGATCAAGAGCACTGCTCTTTTAAAGGCAGTGCTTTATTCTTTAAATAAGATTACTTCCCCCAAAAATCATAGAACTCTCTTGATAAGAATTAATTAACTTAAGCTAATACTAAGAAGTTGAATATAAGATCAAACTAATATAAAAAGGATGAGTAATCCTTAAGTATTGAGAGTAATATGATTGAAACAAGCCAACTTCAGACTCTAGTAGCGGTCACTAAAGCTAAGTCATTTTCCAAGGCCGCTGAAGACCTTCATGTGACTCAATCTGCAATCAGCCAATCCATTAAGAATCTGGAGCGAAAGATAGGGGTAAAGCTCTTTAAGCGCTCGGGAAAGAGAGTTGTTCTCACTCAAGAAGGTGAAAAGCTCTACCACTTGGCCCAAAACTTCCTCTCTCAAATGGTGGAAACTCTCGATGAGATCACCCATGATAAAACAAGTATGAATGGTGTGATTAGAATAGGGACTCTAACTGGTATTGGGAAATCTTGGCTTGCCCCAGAGATGCTTGACTTTGCAAGCACTCACAAGGACTTAACCGTTTCCCTTAATTTGGGTTTTCAGGAAAATCTAGTCAGAGAGTTTGAGAACTATCGCCTTGATTTTCTCATCCTGCCAGAAGAAGGGTTACCCACTCTAGGTGAAAAGCAGCTCATTGGGGAAGAAAGTTCTGTTCTGGTATTTCCCGATTCTGATGAATTTAAAATAGATTCAAATACCACTCTTGAAGAGTTGAGTGCTTTTCCCACGATTCTCTTTCAAGATGAAGGAGATGGCCTCTACTTGAAGTGGTGCCGTGAGAAGTTCGGCCAGATCCCAAAGAGAATTAATAAGAAATATATTATCAACTCCCATGGAAATATGCTGCAAGCAGTTCAAAAAGGCCTTGGTGTTGCCGTTGTTCCCCTCCATGTTCTTAGGCGTTCATACTATAAAGATAAAGTCGGCTCATTAATGGATTTTCAAGTTTCGAATGGAAAATTCTATGTGGTCTATCATAAAGATGCCCATGAATTAACTCGCATTAGAACAACTCTTGAGCGTTTAACTAGAGCTGAAAACCCTCTAAGCTCCGCACCTTAAGGAATACTGTGAACTCAAAGGGCAAAGATATCTTAACGGATGAATTGAGCGCTGCTCTTCGAGAGCAGCTTCCTAAAGATGTTCACAAAGTGATTTCAATAATAGAAGAAATGGGCTTTAACCTCATTTTAGTTGGAGGAGCGGTTAGGGACTTTCTGCGCGTTGGACAACTTCCTCACGATCTTGACTTTGAACTTAGGCATGAAGTTAAATATACTCCGCAGGAGTGGGCAGTAAGAGTAAAGTCACTAGGTCTTAAACTCTCTGAATCCTCACACTTCAAGGTTGAGTATTTAAACTTTTCAATTCTAAGAATTACTTTTGAAAAGAGTCTATGGGAGGTTGAACTAGCTCCGGCCAGGCTAGAGAGCTTTGATGACCAGCGAAGCT
>CALHBL010000437.1 GCA_937930825.1 uncultured Bacteriovoracaceae bacterium | reverse complement strand
TCTTATCAATAGAGATTTTATTATCAAATACAATCTTGATACCCTTTACTTCAGCAGCAGGTCTCATCGTATCAATACAGTTTTGAATTAATTTAACGGGACAGCTATTAGTAAAGACCAAGTTCTCTTTGAAGTTCATTTTCTGTAAATCGAGTAAGTTGTTAATAAGCTCAAGAAGGTACTTTCCCGACTTATTAATCAGGGATGCCATACCTTTTTGATCATCATTAAGAGAATCCTCAGACATGAGTAAATCTGAAAACCCTAATATTCCATTGAGCGGGCTTCGTAAGTCATGAGAACAGACAGCAAGAAAATCATCTTTTAGCTTCCCAAGCACTTCCTGCTCTTTGACACTTTCACGGAGTATTTTTCTAAGATAGTAAGTTTCAAGGTGAGTATAGGAGCGGGCAACTAACTCTTCCTTAAGATAAGGCTTTATCAGATAGTCATTCACGCCAGCATTAAAGAATTCAATAATGGATTCTTTACTTGGGTCTGCAGAAACAATTATAATGGGAATATTCACAAGCCCCATTTTGCCTCTCACTTCTTTTACTAAAGCAAGCCCATCAACAACTGGCATCTCTTTGTCTGTAAGGATTAGGTCTATTTTTTCATGATCTTTTTTTAGAATTTCAAGAGCTTCTTTTCCATCAGCTGCCTCGATAACATTAATCCCTAATTGCGAAAAGCTATTGACCACAATTTTACGGTAGGTCTTCATATCATCTATACAAAGCGCCGTTGCTCCTTCAAATCTTAAACTTGGTCTGAGAATTTTATTAACTCCCAAAAGAAGTTTTCCAGCGCCAAATTCCTTAATGATAAAATCGGTAGCACCCAGAGCAAAACCTTTCTCCCGAAGAGCTGATCGATCCGTGCCAGTAAAGAAGATCACCTGAACTTTATTCTTTAAAAATTTCTCTATTTTCTTTAGTTCAATTAAGGTTTCAAAACCATTTCTATCGGGCATTTCGACATCTAAGATCACTAATTGATAGTCATTCTCTTGAAAGAGCTTTAAACCCTCTTCGCAGGAGCCAGCTCCGTCAACATTATAACGTCCCTTTTGCAACTCACTAATGGCCGCTTTACGAATCGTGGTGCTATCATCAACTATCAAAATTCTTTGCATACTCTATTATCAAATAAATCTCTGAGGACTAAAAGGGGGTAATTTCATACCTGACGAAACTACATACTCTTATAAGAAGAAACTAACCAATACTGCGAATAAACTTCATATAGTCCACCTCTTTTTGAAAGGCCTTTAAACTGAGAAAAGAGAAAAGAAGGCTTATGCCAAAGGGAATCCCAAAGCTAGTGCTCAAACCAACAAAGGTAATGTGAACTGGAATCTTCCTATCAACAAAGACATCGGGCATAATATTTGGGCCTAGATGATCAAGAGCAATAAGAAATACCACTCCCAAGAGCAGACCAATACAGACTGAGCTAAAAGTAAGGAGGGAGAGGAGTATTTTAGAACTTCTCATTATACTCACTTCATCTGTTCCTAATATCCAAAAAGACGCCAGGTCACTCTTAATTTTAGAAAAGAAAATCAAAAGCGCACTAGTGATGGCCAATGAAACGAGTAGAGTCATCGCCGTAAAGAGGAAAACCATCATCGTCGTCTCAAGCCCTAAAGCAGACACTAGAGTTGCGTTCTTCTGCTCCCAAGACTGGAGCACGAAAGGATGCCTTCCTAAGGCCTTTTCAAGTTTATTCTCTAGAAACTCTCTAGAGCTCTTTGAGTAAACTCTAAGCCTATTAACATTCTTAAGACCACTGAATGTTTGCATTCGCCTTAAAGAAGCCCAGCCGTGAAAGTCATCAATCTCTGGAACTTCAGTATTCACGAGAGTATTCAAATAGAGTGAGGACATTTTGGGAACATCCCCAATAAAGCTTTCCAGATGAGCAGGGCTCATCAGACGAACAAGGTCTCCCACGGTAGCGTTTATTTTAATGGCCAGCCCGCGGGGAAGGAGCAACTCTTCAAAGACTTTATCTTTTAAAAAGGGCGGCATTGGGCCTGTCGGATTTACACCATGAACAACCATAGGCGCATAATAGGGCCCATACTTAACAAGAAGCTCCAACTCATATTCGGCAATGGCAGTGATCCCTTCGGAATGGAGATCATTGGCCAGTTCTACAATCGACTCTTCTGCAATGGGCTTAAACTCTGCTACATAGAAACCACTCACTTCTTTAGAGCGGCTAATTAATTTATGCTGAAGTCCTCCCATTGTTGACTGGAGAACTAGCAGCGCAAAGGATGAGATAATCAAACCAAGAACCGCCAAGAATAAGAGTTTCTGGCGAGTTTTGGCATGAAAGAGGTAAGTCAGAAAATACTTTAAAAAAGGAAAATTCACCCTACCCCTCCATCAACAACTAAAGATCATAGAATTTCTTTTTGTTACTCACTAAGTCCTTTAAGAACATAGAAGGCTGATAGCGATCAAAGTCAACTGACTCCGAATACTTCTCGATTGCTTTATAAATGCGGTCTAGGCCTTCACTATCGGCATAGCGGAGTAAGCCCCCTCTAAAAGGAGGGAAGCCGATACCAAAAATTAAACCTAAGTCCACATCTTCAGGACCAGCTACAAGTTTTTCATCTAGGATTATACTCGCCTCATTGATCATTGGTAGAATGACCCGCATTTGGATCTCAGTCTCAGACATAACCTTTGATTTTGTGAAGAGACTTTGAACCTTCTCATTGGCTCCTGTCTCTTTTCCAGCAGAATCATAGAGGTAGAAGCCTTTAGAGTTCTTCTTACCAAGACAGTCCATATCGACCATTTTCTTAGAAAGCCCAGAAGACTTAGCTCTATCCCCTAGTCCATCATGTAGAATCTTTGCCACTTTCACGGCCACATCAATTCCGACTTCATCAAGAAGACGGCAGGGGCCCATGGGCATGCCAAAATTAACACAGGCTTCATCAATCTCTTTCATGGAAACCCCCTCTTCAAGAAGGTATCCGGCTTCATTTAAGTAGGGCATTAAAATTCTATTCACTAGGAAACCAGGACCATCTTTAACAACGACAGGAGTTTTCTTCGTTTTCAAAACCCAATTATAAAGGGCCTCCACAGTTTCAGGAGCAACTTTTGAATGAGTAATAATTTCAACAAGAGGCATGCGGTGAACAGGATTAAAGAAGTGCAGGCCTGCAAAACGCTCAGGTTTTTCCAAGGCCTTACTCATCTCTTCAACACTTAATGATGAAGTATTCGAAGTTATCAAAGCATCATCACGCATTTTCTTTTCTGTATCAGCAAAAACAGTTTGCTTTATTTTTAAATCTTCAACGATCGCTTCAATGAGCAGGTCTACTTTTTCAAAGCCACTAAAGTCAGTCTGAGCAGAGATTGAACGCATTTTCCTTTCAAAATCTTCTGAACTTAACTTCCTTCTCTTTAAGGCCCCTTGATAATTTGAGGAGGCCTGCTTTAAACCAAGCTCTAGCGCGCCAACATTGAGATCTTTCATTATTGGCGCCATACCATTATCACTCATAAGCCAAGCAATTCCTCCGCCCATAGTACCGGCCCCCAAGCAAGCTCCTTTTTTAAGCTTTGGGATATCACCAGTTGATTGAGGGCCAGAGTATTTCTTCACCTTCTCAGTCATAAAGAAAATATGCTGTAAATTCTTTGATTGCGCTGAAACACATAATTCACCAAAGGTCTGGGCTTCAGCTGAGAGGTAGCTTGACCTCCCCTTCATCATTCCTGCTTCCATGGTATCAAGAATTTTAAGAGGCGCTTGATAGAAGCCCTTCGTCTTCTTTAAAACATTTTCCCGTGCCTTTTGAAAAATGACCTTTCTACTGAGGAAATTATCTTGGGCAAAGTCACTTAAAGAGTCTGTAAAACTCTGCTTCTTCTTAGACTTTTTGTAATGACGAGTGGACATTTCAACAAGTCTCTCCTTGGGATAAACTTCATCCACTAAGCCCATCTTCTTAGCTTTTCTCGCCTTTACACTTCTTCCACTTAAGATCAGATCCAAAGAGTTTGGTAGGCCCACTCTCTTTGGCATTCTATAGGTTCCACCAAAGCCTGGAATAAGGCCAAGCTTAACTTCAGGAAGACCCATCACTGATGACTTATCATCACTCATTAAAATAGTATTGCAAGACAGGCTGAACTCCGTTCCTCCTCCCAAGCAAACCCCATGCACAAGAGCAATGGTAGGAAAGGGAAGGTCTTCAACTTTATTGAAGATCGTTTGCCCTGACTCTGAACCTTCAGCGCCATCAGCTTCCGTTTTCATGGCCGCAATTAAAGTAATATCGGCACCGGCCAAGAAGCAGCGTTCTTTATGGGTGAAGAACAAAGCAGCATCGATAGACTTTTTATTGGCCTTCAGCTCTTCAACAATTCTATCAAGCTCCTGTAAAGTTTCTTCATCCAGAACCGTCATTGACTTCTTACAGTTATGGCCAAAACCAATGTGGGCGACTTTATCTACAATTTCATAACTTATTCTTTTTGTATCCATGATCTTCACAACCCTTATTTTCTTAAGTTCTCAATAATAATAGCTCCGCCCTGGCCTCCGCCGATACACAACGAGGCAACTCCATACTTTGCTTTCCTCTTTGCCAGTTCATGGGCCAGAGTTACAACTAAGCGACTTCCAGTTGATCCTACCGGATGCCCCAGAGCAATTGCGCCACCATTAACATTGAGCTTCTCATCAGGAAGTTCACCGAGAATATCATCAAGCCCAAAGCGCTGTGCATGCTTCTTATCAGTCATGGCCGCTTTAACTGCGAGTACTTGCGCAGCAAAGGCCTCATTAATTTCTACGAGATCCATTTGATCAACACTCAGGCCTGTTCTTTTAAAGACCCCATTCATGGCCACAAGAGGCCCCATTCCCATTCTCTCAGGCTCTAACCCATGGAAGTGATAGTCTACAACTCTTGCTAGTGGCTCAAGCTTATACTTCTTTACTATATCTTCACTTACAAAGAGCAGGGCCGATCCCCCATCTGTGATGGGGCAAGCGTTACCAACTGTAACCGTACCAGATTTCTTATCAAAGTAAGGCTTAAGCTTGGCCAGTTTCTCAATTGAAGAACTCTCCCGCGGACCTTTATCATCTGAGAGCAGTTTATCTAATTTTGCTCCGACAATAATAGGGAGAACTTCATCTTTAAAGCGGCCTTCCTTTATCGCTGCTATTGCTCGCTCATGAGAGCGCTGAGCAAAGGTATCCTGATCCAATCGCGATAACCCAAACTCTCGAGCAAGTAGCTCTGCCGTTTGCCCCATATTGAGACCACAGAAAGGATCAGTCAGACCTTGCTCTATGGCAATTATGGGCGCTAAGTGCGGAGGTCTAAACTGGCCAAGGGCCTTAAGCTTATCCCCAACACTGCGGGCCTTCATGACATCAATAAAAGTATCAGTCATTTCATCAGAATAAATAAGAGGCATCTGACTCATATTCTCTACACCACCGGCGCAAATAACTTCACTGCGGCCACTGGCCACCTTTAAGAAGGCCTGACTTACGGCCTCAAGCCCACTGGCACAGTTTCGATGAACAGAATAACCACTGGTCTTCTTATGAAATCCGGCCTCTAAGGCAATGACTCTTCCTATATTAGGATACTTTGGAGGATTTCCAACATTGCCAACAATGACCTCATCAACTTCATCTGGGGAAATGCCCACTTCATCAATAAGGTGTCTAAATAAGTAAGCTCCAAGATAGGGGGCCGCAACGTCTTTGAGTTCTCCCCCAGACTTTGCTTGCGGTGATCTTTTGGCCGCAACTATATAAACATCTCTTCCGTTTGCCATAGCAAGGTTCTCCTTTTCTTGAAACGCTTCGAGTCAGCAAATAATACCTCACTATCATATGCTATCGAGAAGTTATTTCAAAGAACAAGCGTTCGCTTTTTCCAGAGTTATTTACACTTGTAAGACGCTTGGCAAAAAAGTAGATGACTAAATCTATCAAAATAAAAAAAGGCCTCCATCATGGAAGCCTCTCATTTATTTAATATTTTACTAAAGATTAGAATTTTACAACAAGCCCGATATTAAGAGCGGCCACATTAGACTCCTCAAGGTTATCACCTAGAGTCTTTAAGTTTGCCGTAGCTTGATCATTAAAGCCAAAGCTGTTGTTAGACGTAGTGTTAGTATTAAAAGCAGATGTTAAAGCTCGAGAGTAATTAAACTCTAGGTTAACGCCTACTGACTGGGTAAAGAGGATCTCTGCACCAACTGCAGCGGAACCCGTAAGGTTTGATCCAGAAACCTTAGAATCTTCATTTGATCCATTATAGTAGTATTGGCTATTGTAACCGCTGTTGAATTGTGAGTTCTGCTCATCATACTTAATACTTGTTCTGTTGTAACCAAGAGCAGCACTTAAATAAGGACGAATTTTTGTATCTGTTGTGATGAAGAACTTACCGTTTATCCCAACATTGAAATTCTTGTATGAGATTTCGTCACCTTCACTATAGCTATAGTTATATTTACCAAATCCATTGTAGTAAGTGACATCTGTAATATCCATCGCCGTATAGGAAAGAGTAAGACCAACACTAAAGCGCTCAGTTACCATATTTTCTATATTAAGACCTGCATTTACTTTAGCTTCAAAAGAATCAATTAAATCGCCATCAAATTGCTTAACACCAACGAAGGGGATTATTTTATTCTTAAGCTTTTCTTCTTCAACAGCAGCTACTGGCATAGGTGCTAATACTCTTTGAGGAGCAGCTTGGTAAGTCCTAACTGAATCATCAATATAAGCTTCACTTCTTTGGTCATTATCCATGGCCTTAAGGTTGCCCGAAAAAGCTTTTTGCAGCTTATTAGAGAGGTCAGTCTCTTGTTTGATCCTAATATCTTCAATTTTCTTTTGAACCATATTCTCATTCTGCTTTTCGAGCTTCTTTCTCATCTTCCCTATTCTATCGGCGGCAGTTTCCTGTCTATACCGGCCATCGATATCAATTTGTTCCGAATTGAGAATATCGTGAGTCTCGCTTAGAAGAACATCGTTCTGGGCCAAGGCCTCAGGGGATAAGCTCATTATGGAGCAAACCGCTAAAGCTAGTAAATTTACTGATCCTGATAATTTCATTTTCATCTCCTAAACATCGACAAGGCCGAATTTAATAATTAACGCATAAGGTCATTTCATAACAGTTATACCAAATCATGGAGAGGTTAAGAAGGGAACGTGTAGAGTTTACAATGAAGTGTCTATAATGTGGCCATTTGACCAAATCAGCTAGTTTCTAATGGTGAAGAAGCGAAAAGAGGGGTTATCGGGGTCTGCACTATTGGAGCCAAATGAGGAGATACTTCGGGTAATGACACATCCTATGGACTGATTAGTATCCAAACAAGTGTCTTGATTAGCAATGAGCCTATTCCTTACACTTGATAAGATACTGGTGATAATTGTAATCATCGCTGCTAGCAGCAGGATATACTCTACACTCGTTTGGCCGTGGTCATTATTAAGCACTTTCTTTATCATTTTAATTTTCCGCTACCTATACTTAGAAGTTTCTTTTAATTCTAGCAGCTGTCCGAATAATCCTAAAGGGCTACCTTTTAGTGGCCCATAGTAGTCGACATTCTTAAGCTTCGCTAAACTAACAGGCTTAGAGTAATCAAATAAAGATACTTTATTTAATTTGGCCATTTGAGAAACCCTCTGCATAAGGCTTTGATCGAGGTAAATCTCATCACTTGTTCTAAACTTGGCCAATCCCAGCTTTGCTTTAACCCCAGGCAGCCACTGCTCTAATTCATCAAAGAGGAGCTCTTGCATATGGTCCTGGTAGAAGGATAGCTTCGAGCCCTTCTTTTCTCTATAGAGGTAGAGCCCTTCAATATGACCCTCCCCTACCTTTAGCCGCCACAGAGGATAGTCTGTTCCCATTTTCTTCAAAGACGCCCAAAAATGCCAACTTCCCTCATGATCATCCAGCCTATGGTCACTACAGGGAACCTTAAATGAAATGCCTGAGAACTTCTTTCCTCTATGCCTAACTTTTAAAGGAAGTCCTTCAGAGCGAGAACCTAGAAATACTATTTTCTGAGGATGAATAATTCCTTCAAAACTAGCAAGCTCTATAGACCAAGGAAGGCCCTTATAGAACTTCCACTCTCGTACACGTGTCTTCTTAAGGTGCCCCCCCCGTTTAGAGAATTCGCCTCCAAGTACATTTTCTAACTCATTACCAATTAAAATAAAGTGAGGGCTCAATAAGCACAAGAAGAAGTGAAAGACTTCAAGCTCCGAATGCTTGCGCGCTAGCCTCTTATGAAAGAGAGCTCGAGCAAAGTAGAGGAAGCTCGCCGTTCGATCATCTTTAACAAGCATCTTTTTAAAGCTTAGAAAGAGCTCCTTTAAAGAGTCTGGACACTGTGACATCACATAATCAAAATTAAAACTCTCAAGGCTTTTAAACCTAAAACCGTTCAAACCCAATCTGTGACAGAGCCTGGAGAAATCAGCATTGATTTCGGTGCGCGAGTTTTCCTGATCT
>CALHBL010000436.1 GCA_937930825.1 uncultured Bacteriovoracaceae bacterium | reverse complement strand
AGTGGAGGCCGCTAAGAGGTTCTCAGGAAATTGAGAAAATTTTAAACGGAGCCCTTTACAAGGATGGAGTTTTGATAGAAAGTTCAGCTAACCAAGAGGGAGTTGCCTAGGCTCTGATCCACAACTTTTGGGCGTATCTCGTTAGGAGGCGTACGCCACCTGCACCAGGTGGCGAAATCCAGTGACTCCTTGGACTTCCTCACTTGCTTGTGCATGTAGTTAGGTTTAACATCGTTTAATTCACAATCTCCCTGTCAAACTCGTTAATTCCGATTATACTGAGTTTGAAATTTAAGGATAGATTGGAGATTTATTGTGACAATAGAAAATAAATACCGAGAAATACTTGTTCTTAATATCAAAGCAGGTTTTGAAATAATTGGTGTTTACAAAAGTGATCACGATGAAAAACAGACAATAATGCTTGAAAGAGTTCTAGTGTAAGAGTTTAAGTATTAGATCAAGTTCCAAATGTATACTAGTACCTTTCAAACAAATTCTTAGGATAAACATATGCAAAATAAAATAGTAGGAACAATCGTATCATTGCTCGCTTTCTTCTCTTGTTCTAACTCAAATCATCGGGTTTCTCTTGATGAGTTCGATGAAATATTAATACAAGAGAGCGTTCAGATTATCGACCTTAGAACACCTAGTGAAGTTAAATCTACAGGATTAATTAAAGATGCTATTATAAAAAATTACCTTGATTCAGATTTCAATGAATATATTAGTAAACTAGATAAATCTAAGAATTATATTATCTATTGCCGATCGGGTGGACGATCGTCACGTGCTGTCAAAATTTTTTTAAGTGAAGGATTGAAGGTGTATGAGTTGGGCGTTGGGATTAATGGTTGGCAGAAAGAGGGGCGGCCACTTGTAAAAAGTTTATAAATAACAGTTCCTTTCCAGTAGCGGTATATAGGTATGTTTTTTGTGTTAAGCTTAATTTCTAAAAAAGTGTTAGCTGTCCAAAGTAAGTGGCAAAGGGCAATAGAATTGAAGGTATTTCTATAAATAATACAGGCTTATTAAGTTTTGTTATGAGATATTAATTAATACTAGTAGAATTACTCGAATCTAAAAACACAGGATTAGTAATATGACAATCAAGACTTTAATAACTCTAACAATGACACTTTGCCTATTTCAAGCTAGGGCAAACACTGAAGCAGAAGCTCTTCGTATTACTGCTCAAGATATTATTAAGGCCGCTGCTGAGTGCGCCAAAAAAGATGATGGAAACCCTGAAATTAATCCTTTCGAGTCCAAGAAAAAGTCTGAGTTAGAGCTTATTCTTAGTGAAGCTCAAGATGTTATTAATTCTGAAGTTGACTCCGTCCAGATAGATGATGGAAACTTCGAAACAAACCCTTTTGCACTTGATTAATCTCTAAAGACTTTCAAATAAAATTCAAAAATGTAGCTACCTTGCTAAATATTCTTAATGACTAAGTTATTAAGAATATTTTGAGCCTTTTCTCTTTCACTGACCGGAACAAGTAGTTTCATCTTTATAAATGGCTGAAAAAAGAAGTAGAGTCTTCTATATTGGAATCCCTGTATTGTATAATTCACCTGTGAGCTTGTTAATATTTGTTGGAGGTGAGAGGCAAGATAGACATTATCGAGTTCACAGATTTCAACAAGATCACCTTTATTGAGGATCAATCTCAATTGCTTGCACACATCAATTGCAATAGCGATCAGAGTAATTGCAGAGAATAGTGATATTGTATTCGGGATGAACATTTGATTTCCAAATGGCAACGGCATAGTGAAGGCAAGGCACAGGAGGGATAGTGTAATGGTGCTATGGACTAATGGCCGCAACGAAAGTGAAATAGCACGATCTTCAATAAATAGGTTTGATGAAATTCTCTTCCCACCAGAGAAAATCCAATGGCCAAAGATTGAAGAGATCACAGTGAGTGCTACGAGAATAAGAGAGTAGGTCCAAGTTCCATACTCCGGTAGCTTTGGAATATTTACACCAAAGCTTTGTAAGGTCGAAGGTAATTCATAAAGACTGGCCGCAAATGTTAAAATTGTGGCCCCTTGTAAAAAGTAAGGGATAGGGATTATAGAGTTGGGGTTCTCGTTTAAGAGGGAAGCTGACCAATCTTTCTTCATGAGCAAATTAAAGATGAAATAGAGTAAAGAAGCCAATACGAGGAAGCCTAAATAATTGGCCCTGATGTTATTTGTATTTATGTACTGAATATAATGAACAACGTTTCTGTAAACCTCTTCAAGTACAGAAGAACCAATCATTATACAAAACCCGTTTCCAATTCCATATTTAGATATGAGACTTCCTATTAATAGTACAAGTGCAAATCCAGCAATAAAGAATAAGCTGTGAGATACTGAGGTTAAGAGGGTTGGGTCTTGCATGAGGGAGAGGCCATAGGTGTTTCCAGAAATCTCAATAGTTCTTACCAGGGACCACGATTGCTGTATTGCTATGACAAGTGAGAGTCCAAGACCCCATCTGTTAATAAATTGCCTGCCTGCTAGGCCATTATTTCTAATATCTCGTAGTCTAGGAATGATAAGAAATACAATTTCGACCAGAAGGTAGCCTGATATTGCGGGCATAAATCCTAGTGCAAATAGAGAGAGGCTTCTGCCTCCTAGAAATAGTGTGATGAGGTTTGAGTCCTGATCAGAGATTGGAATGAATGAGAATAGAAATCCCAATCGATAAGCGCTATAAAGGACGATAGTAATTAATATTTTTTTTAGTATAGTATTAGTGAATTTTTCCATAATTAAACCTAACAGTTATAAAGGCACTTAAGAAGGGCCAAGCACTTTAGCCCTTTCGAGGTTAAATACTCCTCCTGTTTGAGTTTTCAAGTATTGAAAATCACCTAAAGACTTGAATTCTTTCCCAGTGCTTATGCCTCAGTAGCGCAAAGTCTGATTCTAGATAATTGTGTAGACCTAGCGTCTCACACGGCAAAGAGTATTTCATCAGAAGACGGAAATCAATATGAAGAGCTCGTCGCAGATGTGGGGCTTTATGCAGATCAATCTGCTTTCACTTTGCAAAATAATGAAGTGAGGGCATGGGTGCAATTAAGTGTGAGTTAGAAGTAACAGCAATAGAGTATGCTATGAATATTTCTTATGATCTTAAATTAAAGCTTTGTGCAGTTAGTGAGGTTGATGCCATTCTTACTATAG
>CALHBL010000435.1 GCA_937930825.1 uncultured Bacteriovoracaceae bacterium | reverse complement strand
TCTAATCTTAACAGAGAGGTGCGCTACTTAAAGCTAAATTGCTCGAAAAGAGAAGATGATCTAGGAGTAAATGAGCTTAGTGAAGTCGACTTTACTAAAGTTACTGGCCTAAAAGTTATTGAATTTGGTTTTGGCTGTAATGAACTAATCAATCAAGATGAGATGAAGATAGATTGGCAAGTAGAAGTAAGGAAGATTGAAAACTTCTTTGAAAGATCCCTTATTGAAGAAGTATCAGACTCACAAAGCGTTATCGAAGACTTCTTAACTATTCCGGCCATGAGGTCTCTCTTTGAAAATGATCAAGGTTCTTTTGACGTACCAGGGGAAGGAATAGATGTCTTTGTTAAAGTTAAGGAAGGAGTTGACTCTAGTTTAGTGACTCTTAAATACTCAGAGAAATATAATCTGAGAAAGAAGGAAACACAAGAGAGCTCAGTCTTAGTTTTCAAATTACTTAAGAATTCGATCTCTTCGATTTTAGAGTCTAGTGAGAACACTGTAAGCGACAGAAATTATGGAGATTTTGAAGACGGTGATGACGATTTCCGAAGAGAGGTCATTCCATCCCTATTCATCAATTTAAGTAAGGAACAGATAGAAAGCATTTCTTGGCGTGTCGGAGCACAGGAGTAACGAGACTTTGGTCTTTGTTAATGGGTTTTAACTATAAAAAATTGAGCGGTTTACGATGAAGATATTTCTATTAACCTTAAGTCTTTTACTATCATGGAGTGCTTTAGCTCTAGATGATTTAAAGAACTATGATGATCTCTGTCTTGAAGAGGTGCCTATTTTTGAATCAGAGCACCTTAAAGTAGAGTGTGATCAAAAAGAAGGCACTATCTTAGTGCAGTCGTTAAAGAAGATTAACCTAAGTGGCGAGTATACAAAGAATTATATTATCCGAGCTCATTCTGTTTCATTCTCTAATTCCAGGTTCAAAAACTTACAAATCATTTCAGAGGAGATTTTTTTTGAGGGGAATGTCAATCTTTCGAAAGTTGAGGTTTTTTCTGACAAGGTTAATTTTGTAAAGGGAGAGTTGAGTGTCGACTCCATGAGTGTCACGGCCAAAACAGTTGAGCAACAGACCAAATCGTCAATTACTTCTAAGCAGGAAATACGCTTCAAGTTGGAAGCAAAAGCTGATAATTCAAGAATTCAAAGCGCTTTCTTTGGAGCAATTAAAGCAAGAAACTTCTATATCGATGCTAAAGAATATGATCTTCTTTTTAGAAATAAAGGGCGTAGGAATAGGCGAATTAAGATAGAAGAAGAAACTTTTATCACGGCCGGATCTGTAAATATTAATAAATACTTTTCGTCACTTGAAGGCCTATCTATTAAGGCCAATGATACTCTAGTAGATAAGAGAAGTTTCCTATTAAGTGATAAGATGACCTTTGTTTTTAAGCAAATTAAACTTGAGCAAAATGTTGAAATTGAAGCAGGCTCAGCACTTCTCTTTAGAGGAAATGAAGGGACTGATGTAACGATTGAGGCAAAAATCACTCAAGGTGTTAACTCATTTGATCAAAAAGTAAAAAAAATCTCTAACATAAGAAACTCTTCGGTATCGCATTTAGGAACTGTTATTGATTGCATCAACTGCCGGGTTGAGGTTATGAATACAGAATATAGTAACTTTGATTCCCTTCAAATTAAAGCTAAGGATGTCTACGTTTCAGGAGATCAAGGCTTCTCGGCCGGAATTTCTTCTCAAAACTACAGTATAGCCTCTAGCGCTATAAATTTTGATGCTAGGATAGATGCCTCTAATTCCTTCTCTTTGGACTCTTTCTATAGCACAAATATTAAAGGAGAGATCACATCAGCGAATCTCTTTAATAGTGTCACTGAAGGGGCGTTTTCAGCGGTAGACGCCGTTGTTAATAGTGCTCAGATCAATATCATGTCTCGGCTTGATAATGTTCTTGTGGGCTCTACTTTTTCTGGTGATTGGTTTAAGGCGAAATCCGAGTATGGAAATAATATTCTAATAGACAGCTCTTTTAATTCAACTACTAACCAAATAATTAATGAGAATGGAACGACAGTTGTTGATGGAGAAGTTCGCTTTAATGGAGAGGTTAATCATGTCAAGGCAGATACTGTCGAAATTAGAGAGGGCTCCACTGTCTATGCTAATGAAGAAGATCAACTCAATAGTAGATCTGTAAAAGGAGAGCTTCAGGTCATCGCCAAGTATCTAAAGAATAGAGGACGTCTTATCTCTGGTGGAGATATGGCCTTAAAGGTTGAAAATGGCTTTAGGAATTACGGCGAGATTAGTGGTGACAATGTAAGAATAGATATTAAGAAAGTACAAAGTTATGATCTAGGAAGAGTTCATGCGCATGATAATTTAAGCATAGTGTTAAATGATAAAATCAAAGGCATTATGGCCAAGTCTTTGAGTGGTAATGGTATTTTTATTGAAGGAAATCTTGACGTCGAAGATATCTCAGCAATGCTTGCTAATAATATTAAAAGTAATAAGCATTTAAAAGTGAGTACGAGTGAGCCTCTATATTTTACTGAGAATTTTGAAATTGAACAAGCGCTGAGCTTAATTGCAAAAGACGTTAAACTTGCTGAGAACGTAACTTTAAAAGCTGGGGAGATTAACCTTCAATCAACTGAAGGGGACATCAAACTTGCTACTCGCTCTAATCTCATTGGAGCTAAGGGCGTTACTCTCGTATCAGCTAGAGATATCATTAGAAACTCTAAAATTGTAGGCCCGGCCCATGCTAAGTCTCATCTTCAATCAAAAATTATAAGCGAGCTAGGGGATGTTACGATCAGGGCCAAAGGGCGCTATCATGAGATTGCCTCTTATACTAAAACAAAGGGTAATTATATTGTCATAGGTGAAAAGGGCGTCACCATTGTGCCTATTAGGCATACTTATCAAACTTCTACTACTAAGAAGAATCTCTTTAGAAAGAAAGTGACAGTCAGAAATCATGAACTCTACTTCTCTTCTCGAATTGTCAGTGGTGGTACAGTTCACATTCAAGCCGGAGAGACCACTGAGAATGAAGAAGGCGAAAGCTCTTTCACTGCCGGTAGTGGTAGCGTCAATATTTCCATTAAAGAGTCTCATATCCCCCTTTCAAAGCTCTCTATCAACGTTGCTGGTACAGGAGAGAGGGTTAACTTTGGTTTTGTAAAAAATATTTATAGTGAAAATACCTTCTACAGTGGAAGAGGTGTTTTTAAGCCTGTTAAAGAGGCGATGGATGCTGGATCGAGAGTAGTGAAGAAAGTTAATCACTATAGTAAGAAGTACGTATCGGAAATGATTGACTTTGTCTTAGTGGATCATGGTGCCTTTAATAAAATAATAGGCGGCAACTTGATTGAAAAATTGGCAAATGCTGCTAAGAAAGTGTCTACAACTTCACTAGATCTCACCTCTAGTAATTTTGATCCAAAGGGGTTCTATAAAATAAGAGAGAACTTCGAGGGTGCATTCAATGGTTTTAAAGAGGTCGGGATTGAGGCTCAGCGTGATCTCCTTGATTATAGCGGTAAAGAGTTTGCTAATAAAGTTCTTGGTGGCAATGATCGGGGTATTGGGAAGATTTTTAGAGAAGTAGGAAGGGCAGGCGAAGATTATGTTGATGTACAGGATCAGGTTGTCACTTTTGAAAATACCGTTAAAGTATTAGCAACTGCCTATCTTGGGCCGGCAGGTGGAGCTGCTGCTGGTTTAGTCTTTGATAAGTATGTGATGAAAAAAGATATTGGCATGGACGATGTCTTAGAGGCAGCGATTATTGCTGCTGTTTCCCAGGGAGTTGATGCTAGTTATGGCGAAAACCTAAATGGAGACCTCCTTAATTCTGCTTCTAAAGAAGTGGTTAAGAGTTCACTTAATAGTGCAGTAAAAAGAGAGTTCTCAGGAGAATCCTTTACCTTCAAAGATTTCTTAACAGACGTAGCTGTTGCCGTTATTGCAACCCCTGCTTCTAATGGACTAGCTTCAGAAGTAGGTTCAGAAGCTATGAGAGGACTCGTTCAAACTGTTTCTTCTACCGCCCTACGCTCAACCATAACAAGTCTTATTCAGGATGGACGAGCAGATCTAGATAAGGCCTTTGATGAAGCTTTTGAAGCAGGTGTCTTTGATGCCTATATGGGCGGGGTCAAGGAAGCTCTTGGCGGAGAAGAGAATATTGCTAAAGTTCGGGAGGATTTAAAGAATAGATTAGGCGTAGTTCTTGGTTTGATTAAAACGGCTCAAGAGCACAGTGAAGAGATACAGAAGTACTACGAAGATCCTGATAATGAACTAACAGCAAGTGTTGCTGAAAAAGTAAATCTTCTAGATGAATTTGATAAAGAAGGGATGGAGAAAAGAAAGGAGCAAAGAGAGAAGCTCTTAGAAAGGCTTATTCAGAATGAAGCTTTAAAAACTTATAAGAAAGGTTTTAGCTCGTTAAGTGAGAGTGAGAAGAGAGAAGTTTATGAAAGTGCTTATGAACAATACTCTTTCAATGTAGAACAGCATTCTCAAAGAGAGTTGATTCGTATCGCGAAGACTTTTGAAGTGGCCAAAAAGAAGAAATTAAATAAGTTACTTCGCAAAAGAGAGAAGGTCATTCTAGCAAATCAGGCCATATTGGATCTTGAATTTGCTGCAAATTTACTTAGAGAAGAGATTGGGAGCTGTATTCCCAGTAGTGGAGCAGAGCTTATTAGTTGCAGCGTGAAGTTCGGATCTAAAGAAGGGCTATCAACTAAAGCAATAGAAGTTAAAACTACTCATGAACCTATCCCACTAGAGAGACCTAGTGTGGATGAGAGAGACTTTCTTGAGCATATTTCTGAACCACTAGCATCTAATATGCCTAATGGCCGACCGCCAGTTAGTGGCAATACTAGTGCTGAGATGCTTTTCGAAAACCAAACTGAGCTCATCGGATTTGCCTATGATCATTTAGGACTATCTCAAGAAATCTTAGTCAATGAGGTTCTTGGTTATGAATATGATCTTAATCAAGAAGGTAAATCAAACTTAACCCTCTATGTTGACGTAACTAATACAGAAACGGCAAAGAGATCAACTGCTAGAATTAAGGCACATCATAATGGACTTACCAATTTAAGTGAATTGGATACTGATAAATGCCGTTCGTGCGAAATCATAGAAATAAAAAGAGAAAATGTACGTGATGCCAATCCCAGCGTAGCAATACCTAAAACAGAAATACCACCTCGGACCGATTTAGATATACCAGAAGCAAATGCCCCCCCTGAGAATACTCCGTCCAATCCCGTGCTTGGACCATATATCCCTGCTCGCAATGGTATCCAGCCTCCGCATCATGAAAATACATCTACAGACTCGGCCTTTAAGCCGCGTGTTGGTACTTCGGTATTTCCTTCAGAGAGTCGGCCTAAAAATGAGGATAATGCCCCTAGCTTAACAAATCCAAGCTTTGATCCACCTGTAAACCCAGTAGATAATTCTCACATGGACCAAGAAGACTTCGATCGTG
>CALHBL010000434.1 GCA_937930825.1 uncultured Bacteriovoracaceae bacterium | reverse complement strand
TTACCTAGAGATTCGGCCCATAACTGAACAAACCAAAAGGACAGATCCCTAAGCTTACTTGAGTAGGGCATCAGAATCGTTTGATTCTTGCCTTTGGTCAACTGATCCATTAGTGAGTTGGCCAATGTATTAAGTTCGTTTTCCTTTAAATCGCTATTAAGTATTCTTGTTTTTATTTCTTCTGCTCCGGCCACAAGAGCATCGATATCTATACCAGCGAAGAGGGCGGGCAGAAAGCCTACTGGAGAGAGGACACTAAATCGGCCCCCTACATTGCTTGGAACTTCAAGACAGGCAACTCCTGTAGTAGAAGCGAGTTCAAGAAGCTGGCTCTTCACAGGATCAGTGGCAAAGGCCATATGCTCACTCCACTGCTCCTGAGAAATACCAGAATCTTTTAACCAATTAGTAATAATAATAAATCCAGCAGTCATTTCAGCGGTAGAACCACTCTTTGAAACAAAGTAGAAGAAGCAGTCTAATGGATTGAGGTTAAGAAGTTGGTCGTGGAGTCTATCAGGGTCAATATTATTAATGAATTCAAACTTTCTCTTATTGTCTCCAAGGGCGGAGATTAACATTTCTGGACCTAAAGAAGAGCCTCCTATTCCAATTTGGACGAAAGTTTTCTTCTCTTTGAATCGCTGAAAAATAGCTTGAGATGAGCTTATAAGTTCGCTTCTTTTGGTGACGTCAAAGAAGCCGATATCGTCTCTAGCAATAGTTTTAAGAAATAGGCTCCAGTCGTCTTTGTTTAACTCAAGATCCTCAATCGTTATTTGAGGTGAGTAGTCAATAGAGAGTCCCATTTCTTTATCCTTGGTACTGTTTCTTTAAATGCCGAGCTATAACAACTCGTTGAATTTGGTTTGTGCCTTCTACAATTTGGAGAACTTTAGCATCTCTCATCATTCTTTCAACTGGGTATTCTGATGTATAACCAGCGCCCCCATGAATTTGAACGGCATCAGTTGTTATCTTCATGACAACGTCAGTAGCTTTAAGTTTGGCCATCGAGCAAAGTTTACTATCAGGAGCACCAGAGTCAAGAAGTTCCGCTGCTTTACTGACGAGGAAGCGAGAGGCCTCTAACTCTGTTGCCATATCGGCCATCATAAACTGCAAGCCTTGAAAGTCAAAGATAGGTTGATTGAATTGGCTTCTACCAAGAGAATACTTAACTGATTCATCGAGGGCCCTTTCACTCAGGCCTACGGCAATTGCTCCAATCGTAACTCTACCAGCATCTAAGCCTCCTAGAGCAACCTTAAACCCTTGGCCTTCTTCTTTAATAAGGTTTTCTGAGGGAACAAAGCAATTGTGAAAGAGAACTTCTCTTGTAGGGGAAACTTTCCAGCCCATCTTCTTTTCTTTCTTACCAAAGGTGAGACCTTCACTGCTATCTTCAACGATAAAAGCGCTTACTCCAGCAGAGCCCGTTGCTCCTGTTCTTGCCATAACAATATAAGTTTTTGCTATACCCGCTGATGTGATCCACATTTTAGAGCCATTGAGAATATAGCCACCGTCTACTTTCTTGGCCGTTGTTTTCAATGCTTTTGCATCACTTCCTGAGCCAGACTCAGAGAGGCAAAAGGCTCCAATCTCTTTACCGCTTGTTAGTTCAGGAAGGTACTTCTTCTTCTGTTCTTCGTTTCCAAAGCGTTCAATAATACCTTGGACCATAGTGCTCACAGAGACAGTTACAGCATAAGAAACTGAAGACTTTGCAATCTCTTGAAGAGCAACACAGAAGTCGGAATAGCCAAGACCAGCTCCCCCAAATTCTTCCTTAATAGTCATCCCACAAAAGCCAAGTGCACCAAGTTCATTAAAAATTTCTTTTTTGAAGCTCGCATTAGCATCATCATGCTCAGCAGTGGGCTCTATTTTGTCGAGTCTAAATTTTTCAAGTTGTACTTGTAATTCTTTTTGAAGTTCATTCATTTTATAATCTTTGTCCTAATGAAAGAGGGGCTATTATTTTGCTGCCTGTTTAAGAAGATTCTTAGCGATGATCATGATCATTACTTCATTTGTTCCTGCGCCAATCTCGTTAAGCTTATTATCTCTCATCAGTCTTTCAACAGGAAACTCTCTTGAGTAGCCATAGCCGCCATGAAGTTGAATAGCATCTAGAGCGATCTTTGTGGCCATCTTTGGGATCTGAAGTTTGGCCATCGCAGCGGTTACAGGACCTTTATTACCTTGGTCATATTGATAGCAAAGATTATAGAGAAAGTGTCTCATCATTTCTGTTTCTGCTGCCATCTCAGCGATCATCTTTTGTATGAGTTGAAATTCTCCAATATTCTTACCGAATTGCTTTCTCTCATTTGCATACTTTAAACACTGATCAACACAGGCTTGAGCAATACCAAGGGATATACCAGAGATCGTAAGTCTTTCAATATCTAGATTCTTCATCATGTGATAAACAGATTCACCTTCTGATCCAACGAGATGATCTTTTGAAACATTTGCATTTTCAAAGATCAGCTCACCAGTAGGGGAGCCGCGCATACCCATTTTGTGAATGGGCTTTCCTACTTGGAAGTGGCCCTTTTCTTTTTCTAATATAAATGTCGAGAGGTTCTTCTTTTCTTCACCAGTTCTTGTATAGACATAGGCGATATCTGAATACTGAGCATTTGTTATCCACATCTTAGTGCCGTTAATAGTGTAACTATCGCCAGATTTCTTTGCCCTTGTTTGAATACCAATGGCATCCGATCCATATTCAGGTTCACTCATACCCATACAGCCGATGTGCTCACCAGTAACAAGCTTCGGCAGATACTTTGCTCTTTGCTCATCTGAGCCATTACTTTGAATATTATTTACAGCAAGAATGGAGTGGGCAAGGTAACTTAAGGTGAGACCTGGGCATGCTTTGCCAAACTCTTCCATAACGATAGTTGCGGCTAAGCAACCCATTCCGGCACCTCCATACTCAGGGTCAGCAGTGATTCCTAGGACACCTAGTTCCCCCATCTTCTTAAAAGTCTCTAAATTAAAAGTCTCTTCATGGTCATGCTTCTCAGCATGGGGAGCTATCTCTTTACGCGCAAACTCTGCGCAGACTTCCTGGAGTTGTTTTTCTTCTGAGGTGAAGTACCACACATCCTATTCCTTTGTTGTGCATTATGTAACCAGATTGATTATAGTATCAAAACCGTTGAAAACATGACAAGTGAGCCCACGTTTAACGCAACTTGTTTTTATGATTGTCTAATACTCATGTGTGATTAAAGGGTCAAAACTCGCAAGGCATGGTCTTTAGAAATTTTTTAAAATAGAGAAACTAGTGTTCCAACCATTAGGTCACATGAGTATAATTTGATGAATCATCATGAAGGTGCTTGCCATCATTTTCTCTAAATTGCTAAAATTACCGTCGGAGACAATGTATTGCTCCGGACTAGTAGCTAGGAGAGGCGCGATTGTCACTAACAACACCAGTAATCAGAGATGAAGATGCTGTCTTCCCTGGAGAGAACTGGTTTTTCTATTGGAAGACATCTGCGTCTTTGTGGCAAACCAAACTAGAGTCTCTGGTCGGTGTAACCACTTTATTAGTTCCCATTAATTGGGCCTTCCACTCTGAAACTGGTGATAAGTATGACTTTGCCGAAGATAGGCCCGAGACAGATCTTTTAAAACTAACTAAAGTTGCCAAGAGTTGCGGAAAGGAAATCAAGTTCCTTGTTCCTATGAGTCCATGCCCATTTCTACCCAATGGTGGAGTTCCGGCATTATTAGCAAGAACACCTATGATCGATGCTATGGGCAGAGTTCAGACTATAGTCGATGCAACAGGGGCTTTGAATAAGCTTTTTTCTTTCTTTGACCCTCGGGTTTATAAAGCCTACGGAAAGTTTACTAAGGAATTGGGCCATTACTTTTCTACAAATGGCATGTCACAAGATGTTTTTGGTATGGATTGTGGGCGAGTTTCTATTGAAGGCTTTCGCAGTTATATAGATGATTTTTCAAGTGCTTATAAGCAAGGTTTTTCCCGTTTTCTTCAAACGAAGAAGGACTCCAGTAATGAGGAAGGTGGAGACTCAAAGTTTGATATAACTGGAGTCATGACACCTGATCAAGAGCAC
>CALHBL010000433.1 GCA_937930825.1 uncultured Bacteriovoracaceae bacterium | reverse complement strand
AAGTGTTCCTGTGAGGACATTAGTGAGAACAGACTTTCTAGGGATAAGGTTGAAGTGTTGAAAGATCATGCCGATTCTAGAGCGAACACTTCTTAAAGGAGCTCCCTTAAGGTGAGTAACTTCTGCGCCTTCAAAAATAATTTTTCCAGCAGTGGGTTCATGAAGTCGATTTAAGCACCTCAGTAAAGTTGATTTACCCGAGCCTGAGAGCCCAATTACAACAAGGAATTCACCTTTTCTTACATCAAAACTAACGCCTTTAAGAGCGTGGGTTCCGTTAGGGTAAACCTTATTTAAGTTTTCAACTTGCAGAATACTCTGGGTCATAGAAGGGTTCCTAATACAAGAAATCAGGACTTACCATCCCTAATTCTTATAACAATTTCTAACTTTTAAATGAAAGCCGCAGTCTAAAAGAGTCGGGTTTAATTGTCTATAAATTCTTAATTTTCTTAATATTTTTAGCCACTTATCAAAGATTCTAAGTAGTTGAATTTTAATGAATGCAGTGACTCTTTCGTGAGATTTCTTTTACTTACGGCAATGAGTAAGAAGATGTCAGTCGCCATATGACTCGGGATCGAATTAAGATTTATTTACAAAAAATTGAACCTTCAGGGAGGAAGTATGAATTTTAAAGGCCTCGGCACCTTTAGCGTAGCGGCATTACTTACAACGAGTGTAGTAGCTTCGCATCAAAAATCAATCTGTGGTGAAGACGATCGCGTCCCATCAACAAATCCAAAAGTTGGACGAATACTAGAAGATATCAAGTCAAAGGGCGTCTGTACTGTAACTATGATTAGTAAGACTTGTGCCATAACAGCGGGGCATTGTAGCCCAGCATTTGGTATTGCCCAGTTTAATACCCCACCTTCAAAGAAGGGGAAGATTCAGCACCCAGAGGCCAAGGATATTTATCCTGTTCTCAAAGACGAGTCTAAATGGAAGTATAGCCGCATAGGCGATGATTGGGCCGTACTTAAAATTGGTGCTAATTCTGAAACTGGTCTCTTTGCAGGGGATGTTCAAGGATTCTATGAAGTCGATTTTACAACACCTAAGAAAGGGGACATCGTTCGTATTACTGGCTTTGGCGCCGATAAGAGTGATCCAGAAAGACACTTCGCTCAACAAACTCATACTGGTGAAGTGACGCGAGTAAGCGGTTCATCTTTATACCATGTGGCAGATACCATGGGTGGAAATAGTGGCTCGACAATTATTAGGGAGAGTGATGAAAAAGTCATCGGGATTCATACTAATGGTGGTTGCTACTCTAGAGGTGGATCAAATTCAGCTACAACTCTTGCTAATAAGAAAGGTCTTGAAGATGCCGTTAAAGCTTGTTTAGCATCTGAGGCAGTGGTATCGACAGAACCAGTAGTTGATGAAGAGCCTGTTGTTGACGAAGAGCCAGTGGTTGATGAAGAACCTGTTACGGATCCAGATCCAGCGCCTGTCGTAGATCCAGAGTAGAAATTTAAATAGTTTTTAAAATAAGCCGCTTCACTGTAAGCGGCTTTTTTTATTTTATGAGTGAGGAAGTGTCCAAGTTAATCGACTTAATCATCTCACGAAGTGAGTCGTAGTCTGAATCATTCGTATCCACAACACCTTCTACAGAGTAGATCTTTGTAAAGAGTTCTTTGCCCTCTTTTGTAGCAATAAACTTCTTAACGGCATTAATGAACTTTGCGGTAATGTCAGCGGGGAGATCCTTTCTAAAGACAAAGGGATCATTTGGAATTTTGTCAGTGATAGCAACAATCTTAATCTTATCTTCCACATCGGGAAATTGAGTCTTCACTCTACTTCGCGCGTCTCGAATAGAGCCATCAGCGGCCGGGGCTGAATAATAGGTCGCTCCTGCATCCACTTGTCTTTGGTAGATCATGATAACAACATTGTCATGCTTATTGGCAAAAGTGGTATTGCCTGGTTGAACTCCGGCTTCCTTAAGCATCTTAAGGGGGAACATATAGCCGGAGGTGCTTGAAGGATCAACAAAGGCCATCTTCTTATTGGCAAGATCCTTAACCTCTTTAATATTAGAATCTGCATGGGCCAGAATCTGCCCTTGGTAGTAGTCATGGCCGTAACGCAGAACTCTTAATTTTGCACTGGCACCATACTTTGAGTTGGCCATGAGGTAGCCAAAGGAATTCATCACCCCAATATCGGCCCTCTTGGAGCCAAAGGCCTCCACGACAGCAACATAATTAGTTGGAATTCCAGTTTTAAATATAAGTCCCGTTTCTTCTTCGAGGAAGCGGATGAATATTTTAGAGTTTGACGCGATTGTGTCTGCATCCACCGAAGGGGTGAAGTAGAGCTTTACGGGGTTGTCCTTGGTGCCCAAGGGAGCGTCATTTTGGCAGGAATTAAGGAGGAGGGTGCTTGTAAAGAGGATGATTAAGTATTTAAGCCGTGAACTAAGATCCAAATTCTGCATTCTCTTCTCCAGTATTTTAAATTTTAATGGGTTATACCTTGGAGAAATGGTCCTGTCAGTTAGATTCTGCTACCCTAATGCGACTTGCTAGCTGCTTCTAAGAAAAAAAAGCCAAGATGATAACTCAAAGAGTCGTATCATCTCAGCGACTTTACTATCTTTCTACTGCTTACCAGCTACTCTCTTAAGCATTTTTTGAATTGCTTTCTTAGCGCTGACAACGGCAAGGAGTGATGACTTTTCACCATTATCTAAAACTACTTCACATTCTGTAAGGCTTCTCATTGTTTCAGATGTTGCATAGAGAGATGCAGTTCCATTAGCTTTGATAACATAGTAGTAGTCTGAAGATCGAGCATCAGCAGCACTATTACATATTTGACCTAAGTCCATTTCTTTATACTGAACGCTCATAGCAATTACTTCTTTCTCGTCTCGGTCAAGACCAAATACGTGAAGGACACTACCTTCTTCTTCAGCATTGAGTTGCTCTTCAACAGCTCCGTCATAAGGAATAACTTCGCCAGCAGGTGCAAGAGCGAAAGAGTTAAAAGAAAGGGCAACTAGTAAAATAATTAAACTTGATTTCATGATTTTCTCCGTGGTTTGTTATTTGTGCTTACTAGGTATAGAGCATTCATAAAATTTTGCTAGTTGATTGAAAAAGATTCACACTGTTTGCCAAACACCTCTTTTTGTTCATTAAAGAAAACGATGAGAAGCAAGGGAGAATAGTGTTAACATTAGTTAAGGGATCAATACTTCAAGTATACTAGCGAAGCTCAAGGAGGTTACTATGCTGCGTTTTGGATTTATCTTTATAGTCATGGTTATTTCTCTTTTAACAACTTCTTTCGGGAGTAACTTTAGCTACGAAGAAACCCATAATAAGAGTATGTCAAAATTTCAAAGAATTGGGCATGTGGAAAATTATCTAAAAAGTCTTCAATCAAAAATGAAGTCTTTTGATAAAAAAGAAGAAGCGGAACGAATAAAGCTAAAGAAAAACTTAGAGAAGGAATTGACTCAAATAAAGGAAGAAGTGGATCAGTTAAAAGAGCAGGTTAAATTAATTAGAGTTCAGGAGCTTCCCAAGATGAAATTTAGTATTGAGGAGAGTTTGAAAAAGAGTATTTCAGAGCAGTTAAAAGATCAGACAGACCAAATAGAAGAGCTCAAGAAAAGTAACCAGAGTCTAGAGCTAACATTGAAGTCATTGATAAAAATGAAAGAAGCCGAAGAAGAAGTGAAAGCTCAAAGCTCACTTTTTAAGAAAAAAAGCCCTTAGTGATGAGAGTTACTCGAAGCGGTCGGTATTATAGATTTGCGGGCCGTGATTTGTTTCAGATTCTTCATTGATATAGTCGATATCAACTTTACTCTTTATTAATGTGAGGCGGGAGAGTTCATTACTAATTTTTGCAAAGAGCTCTTCTTTATTGGACTTACTAAACTTGCTGCAAGGTCCTTGCTCTTTAAAACTACGGACACTTAAGGGGATGGTATCCTCTTTATTTTCAGCAAGTTTAATATTACTGAGATCCACTTGTAAGTTGAATATTCTATCCTTGGTATCGATACCAATATCGAGGTTTAGTGGAGTGTCAAGGCCGTCTTCCCACTGAATACTGAGCTGCTGGAACTCGGGATCATTGACTACGTCGTTATAGAATTGAAAGACATTCTTTGCTAAGCAGCTTCCTATTTTTTCAGAGTTTTCAAGAACTTCAGTTATGATGCCAACCCCATGGGAGAAGCCTGAGTTAACGCAGCTATATTGTTTCTTGTCTTGATATTTGAAAATAGGATCGAGCTTATTTAAATTGAGGCACCTCTTAATATCTGAGACACTGGGGTCTGCGCAATCTCTTTGCACTCTCTTGTAGTTGAGTTCCCCACACAGTGACATTTTTGCATTCTGATTAATGAGCATCCCTTCATAGTCGGTGGCAAAGCTTGAGCTGACCAAGAGGAAGCATGAAGCGAAGAAGTAAGTCATTCTTATTTTGAATTTACTTTGCTGGAGAATGGTAAAAGCGAACTTCTTCAAATATCTGCTTCCTTGTTGAAAAGGGTCTAGTAGCGTATCGGTCACAAACAATAAAACTTGAGTGTTTTAATCCCTTATAATTGTAAGGGAATTCTCTTTTTTCTCAAAGCTCCCTTGGTAACTTGTCTTTCCAAGGGCCAGGTTAGAAAGTAGCGAACCAATTTTTAGAAGGTTAGGGGAAGCCTGAAGAGGTAGATGGCAATAATAGTAGGCACCAAGTGCACAAGCTCAATTAATGATTTTATCCAGCGTTAACATGGGGGTAGAAGATATCGAGGAGCTCTAGTCTCGGTGCCATGAGCTTCTTCGTTGCTGTGTGAAAGAAGAGCTTTGGCATTTTCATCTCTAATTCAAAAACTCTTTGCAAGTTTGGGTTTTGAATTTCATCAATGCCTACTGTTGTATTGCCCATGGTGATTTTTTCTAGCCGAGCAATAAACAGAGCACAGTGATCATTGAGGTAGGGAGGAAGTTTCCCCTCTAAATCTCTAAAGCCGGTAAGTATAGCGCTGAGGGTTTTCTTATGACTCTCATGAATATATTGAAAAACAAGGAAGTAGAATTGGGCAATTTTCTGATAGGAGTCGTCTTTGAAGAAATCGATGGCGAGTTGAATATTGTGGTAGATGCTGTGAATATCTCCCTTGTCATGAGCGACTTGCGCCATCATAAAATAGCGTAATCCTCTTTGGTAGTGAGGGGAGTTCGACTTTCCTCTTATATTGGCCATTTTAGAATTGGCCTGTGAAAAGGTTTGCGTAAGAGACCAGGCCTTCTGATTAAAGAATTTTGGGGCCTCTCCCGTAATGGAGAGGGCCTCTTGCTCTTGGGGAATGAGGCAAATATTTTGAAGGCTTGAAGGTGTTAGGGTATCAGCGATCCAGCTTCCTCTTTTTTGCTCAAGAGCAAAACCTTGAAAGCGAAGCAACTTCTCTGCACTCCAAGTCTTAGAGCTCTTGTTAAAGATTTTCTCTTTCTTCCTAGCTGATTCAATTCTCATTTCATTAAAATGCTGAAAACCGTAGGGGGTTAATTGTTGGCGCCGGTCAGCTTCGGTAAATCTCTCATTGCAGAAGTAGAGTATCTTTTCGGGAGTTGCCTGATGAGTTCTATAGTGGAGCTGGTCACCATCGATTTCCGCCTCAAGAACTTCACCACCAGGAAAGCCCATATAGAGAGACCAGGTTGTTAGGCTCACTGATTTTTTCAAAAATTCGATGGCCTCACTAAGAGTGGAGACATTCTGAAGGAGGTTATAGACCAAATCAAATATAGGAGTTCCCTTATAGTTAAAGGTAGCGCCAAATTTTTGGTGAAGGGCCAGAGTAATACCGTGCTCAGTCATAGAAGTTATTGAAGGGTAGCAAACTCCGCTTGATGAGAAGCTAAGGGTTTTAGGGCCACCAGAGAGCTGAGATATGATCGCTCTTTCATTGTGGTCAAAGCTTCCTAGAAAGGGAAAGTCGAGAATTCTGCCGTGAACAAGGGCGTCTCTTTTGGTACACCAAGTAAAGGTCGAGCTGCAGCCTAGCATTGTGTGGGGGACACCGGGTAGCCACTTATCCATAAAGCACATCATCTCTGGGATGAGGTAGGCCAGAGCTACCTCAGATGGTTTTCTACCCAAACCTTCACTATAGGCTTCCACTCGCCTTTTAAATGTTGGATGAAGATTTAGGCAAGGAGCGACAACTGTCTTAAGAACCTCTTGCATTGATGTATTAACCACTTGCCAAGGAGTTCTAAAAAGTCCTAGAGCGTGTTTAAGGAGTAATTGATGCCCTTCTTTGTCGGTTAGGCCTAGTTGGTAAAAGTTTTCCAGTTCATCACCGATCAAGTTAATGAGAGGCGGAGTGGACGGGTTAGCATCAGTTTTAGTAGACATATTTTCTCCGCTATAACGCATTCAAAATGGGGAAGATGATGATTGCTATTTTAATGAATCCTGGCCCAGAAGTCTTGCTTGGTCTTATGTGCCTCGCTACTTTTAGAATATATTTAGAAGTCATAGGTTTTGACTTTAGGAAACTACCCCTTACTAGAGCGCTCGGGAAGAGGTCTTCTGAAGATTCTTTAGTGCGCTTTCATCGCTTAGGCCTGCTCTTTTCCATTGGCTTCATTCTGCTCTTTGCCCCAACTCTCATATTTTAGTAGTGGCCCAATACCTACTCAGCACAGGCCTTTATGGCCTTGATTGCACTCTGGGGGGGAAGCCCCTGGTAGAGTTCAATTAAATTAAGGTGCTCAGAAACAGGGCCTGGGATATCTAACTTATCTTCATCTACTTTCTTACGAATAAAGATCTTTATTTCAACTCCCTCAGGGTTGTTCACCATCCAGGAGCTAAGAAGAGTAGAGATTTGATAGATTTTATTCAGGAGACTGGAGTTTTGCTTCTTATTCATTTTAAAAGCATCTTCCTTTCTCAAGTAATTCCAAAGTTGCCATGGGTCCTGACTTTGCTTAAGAAGACAGGCCAGGCTTAAGTAGATAATGGGGTCTGACTCAAAATTATCACCCATGAGCACTAACTTCTTGGGTATTCCTGTGAGCAGGAGAATATCGAGTAAGTGATTGAGCTTATAGAGGCCCTGCACCTTGAGGTCTTTGGGAGTTAGATTGTCCTCAAAGAGGTTAAAGAGTTGCCTATAATCTTTAAGGAAAATGCCTGCCGAGTAGATTTGATTCTTATAGAGCCAATCCAGCATGGCCTTTTCATAGAAATGAGGGGATGCAGAGAGGATAAAAGGGTGGAAGCCTTGGTCAATATAGCCTTTTATAATTTCTACACTATTAGTCACTGTTGGAAAGTACTCTAAGGGTTTGGTGAGAGAGCGATAAACTTCTTTCGTGGTGGAGTACTTAGTGTCCACCAGTGTTTTATCAAAGTCACAAACGATAATCTTCTTGGGGTTATATATCTTAAGAGGAATAAAGGTTCCCAAGTGTAATTCTAGTCCAGACTCAGTTCCCACTTCGTAGACCTGAAGGGCCGTAATTTTTTGCCTTTTCTCATTTAAAGGGATCTTGAAATTAAGATGCCCAAAAGAGTCAGAGTCAAATACCTTCTTGTAGATTTCATTTTGAGATTCATCGAGGCCCACGAGCTTTATTTGGAATTCAGAACTAGAAAAGAGAAGTCGATAAGCCTGTATAGGAAAGCTAGGCTTTGGCAGCTCATCTACTATTTCCTTAGCCTTTGATCGCGCAAAGCTTAGAGGAGGACTTGAGGAGGCCTTATTTTCTTTTAGGGTAATAGAGGCCTTTATATTGAGGCTCTCCTCTGACATGATCGCCAAGAAATGGACAAGGGTAGGTCTTTTCATAGAGGTATTCTACGCTTTTGGGAGACGATAGGAAAGTACCCCGTCAACATAAGAGACTTTAAGATTTCTATCATCGACAATCTCAGCTACTTTAAATTCTTTTAAGATGGTCTCTGACCTATTGGTCGTGCTGATATCCCCGCTGGGAGCATCTAATCTCTCTTCACTTCTGCGGTTGAACATAAGCTTGACTCTACGCTTATTGGCCGAGAGTTGGAAATTATCTCTTTCGTGTTTCTGCGTTTTTATATCGACATAGTAAGCATCTTTATCTTCCCTGATGGTTGGGGAGAGAATCGTTATATTATAGAAGGGATCTTCAGAGCGGTGCATTTTCGCCTGATACTTCTTAGAGTCAGCTGCAACAGATTTATTTATGTCTTTTTTAAATCTTTCTTGAAGGTTCGTTAGGACTTCGTCATGCTGCTTAATCATACCGGCATACTTTTGCTCAAAAGAAGCTTTTGAGCTACGGATCAGCTCGTCATAATTCTTTGCTTGAATTTTGGCGCGATCATCAAAGATCCGCTGCCTCTCTTTAAAGTCATTCTCATTGGAGTGGAGCTGATTCGAAAGAAGGGCCTTATGTTGGCCTTGAGTTCTTCTTAACTCCATAAGGTACTTATCTTGGGCCTTCTTTAATTGCTCGGCCTGACCACCTTGGGCGGAGTCGATCTTTTGAGCATTCACAAAGGCTGCCTGATCCACACCCATTTTTACTTTATGATTATTGCGCTGAATTTCAAGTTCTGCTTTTTTTCGAGCTTCAGTAACAGTATTATTGGTTGCAAGATTTAAGTCTTCAATTTGCTCTTTTGAGCGATCAAAGACGGAATTGGCCAGAGACTCGTGCTCAGTATTCATATATTTAATTTTCTCTCTCTGAACTTCTTGTAGATGGTCCTTAGATTTCTCAAGTGTTTTTTGAGTGGCCTTAAACTCTTGCTTAATCGCCTCTAACTTCTTCTCTTTTCCACTGCTCGCTTGAATAAATTCGGCTTCATTTCGATCGCGAATATCGAGAACTTCTTGCTCACCAATAAGTCTTTCATCATCTTTTTTGAGGTCATATATCTTTTGAATATTTTTAATTTCTTGAGTTCGATGAGTGATTGCATTCTTTTGACTCTTAATTAAACTTCTAAGAGTTTCCTTATTCTGATCTACTGTAGACTTATCAATCTTCACTCAGTGGCCTCTGTGGTATTTCCAAGAGCTATAGGAGGGGAGCAGGTGTCTTTATGCTGTGAGGTATCTCCTAGACACATCCAGCTGCGAAGAAGGTCAACTTTCAATGTTTCAGGACCTCCGTGATAGGCGAGGTAAGTTGTAGGATCAAGAGATGAAGTCACCATATGGGCTTTTTGATCGATATTAAAAGGATTTTGGGCTTTTACATAGTATTGATAAACTCTATACTCAGCGCGAATATTAACCGTTATAAAGAGAAGAAAGAGGATAGTGAGTATGCTTTTCATTGCAGCTCCGGGGCGTCATCAAGAACTTTATTTTCGACCATTTTTAAAAAGGCCCTAACAAAGAGATCCCTATCTTGCTTGGTCATCGCATTTACAACAATCCTCTGCCTTTCAATGGTTCTGTGAGAACAGATTCTTTTAAAGAGTGTTTTGGCCTTCGCTTTTTCATTTCCTGTAAGGCTTTTCTCTTTGCTATTTTCTTTAGCTTCTTCTAACCACTTTCCTTCAAAGAGGGGATAGTAGCCACGACTTCCAAGTGTAATAAGTGATTTAAGTGAGCGATCGTTGCGGTGGTGAAATTCCAAATCATCCTCCTAATGATGAGACGTTGAGGAGTTTTACTCTTCAGTTCTACGTCCTAAAGCTATTTTAATGATTAGAGGCGCACTTATAAACTGGGTAGCTTTTTCCTACTGCGTTAGAGTGAGGATTATAGGCACTTAGAGCGCTAAATTGACGATTTAGTTCAACTTTACCGGTTGGTAAATTTTTAAAGGGGAAGTTATAATAAGAAGAGAAGGGCACATGGAGTGCCTTATTTATTTCAGGAAAACTTTAGGAAGAAACTATGCCTGCAAAAATCTCTATTTTAACTAAGAAGAAAATCTGTAAATTATTACTTCTGAGTACACTGTGCTTTAGCTCGGTGAGCACAATGGCATTAATTGATTATTCTGAAAGTGATGACTTTAAACCAAAGTCTAGTGGTGCTTCAAGGCCTACTGCTCAGAATGTGACTAAAGGAAGAGCTCCCTCTTCACCCTCAAAGTCTAGAAATTCGAAGTATCACTTTTTGGCCAATGTGAATTATGGCTCCCAAAACCTCAACCTGGTTGATAAGAATGGTAAAGTAGATACCTTAGAAATAGAGGCCCTCCTAGAAACTTCTTATAATATATTTGCCAAGGCCAGTTACTATGAATCGAGCTCTAGTGATAAGAGTATAGTAAGTGGAAGTACTCGCTTTCAAAGAGGTAATCCTGAGCTTATTCTAGGTTTTAACTGGCTCGAATTTGGCGGCGCTAGTGATAGAGCATCCCTTGATCTCTATGGTGGTTTAAGATTCTCTCAAAAGAAATCGGACTTCGCTAGTACAAGGACAGATAAAATTGCTGGAGTGAGTACCGCAAAGCGATTTGCAAATTTTGCTCTTGGTCTTGGTTATGAGGTTCATCTGACGGGAGAGAGTCTTGGTC
>CALHBL010000432.1 GCA_937930825.1 uncultured Bacteriovoracaceae bacterium | reverse complement strand
CAAGAGTTTATTTTCTCCCTTAGTAAGATTAAAAGACAATGGAAGCTTTGAAGGGGTCATAGCTAGCAACTTTTACTGGGAAGATAACTCTCTTATTTTTGAAGTTGATGGTGCGGTAAAAACTCATTTGGGCAGACCTATTCTTGCAAGAGATGTTTATCAATCTCTTCTATGGTCAATGAAGACAAAGTCAACTCATGGTAGCATCACTCAACTCTTAGACCATGAGCAATGTTCTAAAATTGAAGATTGCATTAGATTAAGCGGAAATAAAATTCTTATAGATATTAATAAATCATACCAAAACTATGCACTCCAGCTGCTCAGTAATACTGAGTCATTGATCATTTTAAATGAATTTAAAGAAGATGGTGCAAATCCAAGAAAGAATTTTGAAGAAACAACAGGTGCTTACTATATCTCCAAGTGGGAAGAAGAATCAGTAATATTGTCCGCAAATAAGAATCATCCCTTCTATCATCAGGATATGCCTCAAAGTGTAATAGTAACAAGTGATGAAAGCATAAAGAGAAGTGATATTCTGAAAAGACAGGATTTGATCATACCTTCTTTTGAAAGAGTTGATATTAATCAATTCAAAGAAAACCTCGATAAATTAAATATTTTTAAAACTCAAGAAATTAAGCTGATCTATCTCAAGTTTACGGATCAAGCGATGAAGAATCTCTCTCTAGAGAGAAGATTTCTTGTGGGTAAGAAAATTGGTAAAATATACTTAGAAAATAGACCTAAGGAAGTCAATTTAAGGCCCTATAATTATCTTTTCTCGGAGCTGTACTTTGGATCTCTTCGGCAAGATCAAAAGAGAGCTATTGAAGATCTTGATATTAAAACTAGAGAAAAAATAGATCAAGAAAAGGGAGAAGGCATTCACGTATCGGCTAATAAAACAGCGATCCAAACCTTCTATAAAAATGAATTGAGTGAGAAACTCCCTCAAATGAAAATTACTCTAGATGAAGATAAGGTCTATGGTGAATATGGTGACTTTGCTCTTTTTATGACCGACATGGGATTCTATGAGAATTTCTCGCTTCTTAATTACTTTATCTCAAGTACTTCTAATAAGTCTGAAGAATTCAGAAAGGATTGGATGAAGAACTATATGCTTGAGGAAGATAAGGAAGCCAAGAATCAATTACTACAAGATCTGCACTTTGATATTCTCATGGAAGGCAGAGTGATCCCCATCGCTTATGAGAGTTATTTTATTATTTCAAGCAAGCAGTGGCACATCGAGAAGTCTGAACTCTTTGCTGATACGCCTTTTTGGCGCTTTCGCTACAACCCTTAAGAGAGGTTGTGATGAAAGAACTTTATGAAGGCTAAGAAAAATAAATAATTATGTGTCATGCTTCTTTTGGTTTTGCTGTGAGTCAAGGGGTTGCTAATGGAGACCATTCTATTTTCTTTACGAATAGAGCTTAGTCTTGTTACTACAACTCAGCGCAACCAAGAAAAGCTGTTTAAAAGCCACTGTGTTTGCCCTCGTCATTTTAAAGGATTATTTCTATGAAGATTTCTGATTATATCAAAATAGGCTCACTTGCTCTGTTATCCCACTCTGTATTAGCTTTAGATTTCACTGACGTTTTCCCTAAGCTGGAAAATACCCACACTCTCAATCAAAAGGCGTTATCTAACCTTTCTGAAGCGATGGATGTAGAACTTTCAAATGAATCAATTATATTTCATAATGGTTCCATTTTTGTAAATCCTGAACTTTTTGATACTGATGAGAGCTTGGCCGGCCTTAAGTTCTACTTAAGTCGTCAAGACTTTTCAAGTATGGGATGGGAGTCGGCCGTAAGCTCTATTTTCTATCAACTACTGGAAGAAGGAAGAGTGGAGAGTGTTGTCTCTGCAGGGAGTTCAGAATCTGGCGATGATTACACCTTTTCCGTCGACACTAAATAAACTATAGGATGAAGTGGTGGTACTGGATTGCACTAGTCTTTACGACACTATTACTTGTGTATGGGAAGAATGAAATGAATAGTTTTGATGAGAGATCAATTATCATTAGGGATATCTTTACTGACTTAACAAAAGTAAATCCTCATAAAATTATCTATGCTGCTCAAGCAAACTACGCTAAGGGCCTATTTTCTCCCTTAGTAAGATTGAAAGACGATGGAAGCTTTGAAGGGGTCATTGCAAGCAACTTTTACTGGGAAGGTAATTCACTTGTCTTTGAAGTTGATGGAGCGGTCAAAACTCATTTAGGCAGACCTATTCTTGCCAGAGATGTTTATCAATCCCTTCTGTGGTCAATGAAAACAAAGTCAACTCATGGTAGCATTACTCAACTCTTAGACCATGAACAATGCTCAAAAATTGAAGATTGCATTAGATTAAGCGGAAATAAAATTCTTATAGATATTAATAAGTCATACCAAAACTATGCACTTCAGCTGCTCAGTAATACTGAATCATTAATCATTTTAAATGAATTTAAAGAAGATGGTGCAAATCCAAGAAAGAATTTTGAAGAAACAACTGGAGCTTACTATATCTCCAAGTGGGAAGAAGAGTCAGTAACATTATCAGCAAATAAGAATCATCCCTTCTATCATCAGGATATGCCTCAGAATGTAATAGTAACAAGTGATGAGAGCATACAAAGAAGTGATATTCTAAAAAGACAGGATATGGTCATACCTTCTTATAGAAGAATTGAAATTAATCAATTTAAAGAAAATCTCGATAAATTAAATATTTTCAAAACACAAGAAATTAAGCTGATCTATCTCAAGTTCACTGATCAAGGGATGAAGAATCTCTCTCTAGAGAGACGACTTCTTTTGGGTAAGAAGATCGGTAAAGTGCACTTAGAAAATAGAGCTAAGGATACCAGTTTAAGGCCTTATAATTATCTTTTCTCTGAGCTGTACTTTGGCTCTCTTCGGCAAGATCAAAAGAGAGCTATTGAAGAGCTTGAT
>CALHBL010000431.1 GCA_937930825.1 uncultured Bacteriovoracaceae bacterium | reverse complement strand
GAGATCTTCAGCCTATGGTGACAGGCTTTCCCTTTGGCGTTGGCATGATTCATAATGGAAATATTCTAAATTACCATGCTCTAGCAGATGAGCTGAGTGAAAAGCACGATCTGCAAATGTTAACTTCAAATGATTTAGAGTTAATTCTTCATCTTTGGTGTCAGAAAATTCTTGAACAAAGAGGCACTTCAAATCAGAAAATCACATTTGAGATGATTGAAGCTAGTGCCAAAGGCATAATGGAGCGTACTAATGGGGCCTATGCTCTTGTTGGCATGCTTGCCGGTGTAGGTATGTTCGCCTTAAGAGACCCCAATGGCATTAGGCCGCTGATGCTGGGCAGCCGCAAAGGCAAGAAGGGGACAGAGTACTGTCTTGCCTCTGAAACTCTGGCCTTGAGTTTTCTAGGCTTTGATTTTGAACGAGATATTTCACCAGGAGAAGTGATACTCATTACGGAAAAAGGTGAAATTCAATCGAGTGTTGTTCTAGAGAAGCGTAAGAAGTCTCATTGTATGTTTGAATGGATCTACTTTGCTGGTGCAGAGTCACAACTTGAAGGCCGCTCGGTATATGGAACCAGGCTTAACCTTGGTGAAGTTCTGTCACAGAAAGTTCAAAGTGCTATGGACCGAGGTGAAATTAGGCCCGACTTTGTTTGCCCTGTACCGGATACCTCACGAACTGCAAGTATTAGTCTTGCTGAAAACTTAAGTATTCCCTACAGAGAAGGGTTAATAAAGAATAGATATATTCAAAGATCTTTTATTCTCAATACTCAAGATAAGAGAGAAAAAGCAGTGGAGCTTAAACTCTCTCCTGTGCGCTCAGAAATTGAAGGTAAGAATATTCTCCTTGTTGATGATTCTGTTGTGAGGGGCACGACATCTAAGAAAATAATTGAGCTCTTAAAGAAATTCGGGGCAAAGGAAATCACCCTTGCCATCACTTGTCCTCCTTTGAGGTATGGCTGCTTCTATGGCATTGACTTCCCTTCAGAAAAAGATCTTATCGCTAATGGGAAAGATGAAAACGCCATTGCCGAGTGGGTTGGTGCTAATAAAGTTATTTATCTCGATGAAGAAGACTTAAAGCAGGCCATTGGAACTGAAGACCTATGCATGGCCTGTGTGAATGGTGCTTATCCGACAGATATTAGTGAGGCCAAGCGTTTTACTGAGAATCGAAATAATCATAAAGAGGTTAATTGATGAAGGGAAATGAGCTCATCCATAAGGGTAGTGTTAAAGATATTTATACCGGAGGTAATACTGAAGAGTTACTCTTCCTCTTTAGTAATCGCTACTCGGTCTTTGATTGGGGTGAGATGCCGGATCAAATGCCAGGGAAGGGGATTGCCTTGGCCTCTATGGGGGACCTCTTCTTTAGCTTGCTTGGTACCCCTTCAACTTGGCAGAATTGGAAAGTTGGTATTGGCCTAACTCATGAAGAAGAGCTGATCCTAAAGGAATTAAGACATGGAGGTGTTGATCATCACTGCTTAGGTCTTTATAAGAAGGACCCCACCGGCCTTATGGTGAAGAAAGTAAATATCATTCCTCCTAGCTTTAGCGGCGGTAAGTATAATTATAAAGAATATCGAAATAATCCCGTTAATACACTCGTGCCCCTTGAGGTGGTTTTTAGGTTTGGACTTCCTGAAGGCTCTAGCCTTTTGAAGAGAGTGGGCAGTATAGACTACCGCCGAGTTCTAGGGCTGGCCGAAATCCCCAAAGCAGGTGATAAGTTTGCCAGACCGATTATAGAATACTCTACAAAGTTAGAGAGCACTGACCGCTATCTTAGATACTCTGAAGCCCAGAGAATTGCTGGTCTCAATGATTTTGAATTTTCAAAGCTTCACTGCTTGACGAGTTTAATTGGTCTCAGACTAAAGGACCTCTTTAGTGAAGCTGGAATAGATCTTTGGGATGGAAAGTTTGAATTTGCCTATGGGCCCGAGCGAGAAGCGCAAAAGAGAGGGTTTATTCTTGTGGACTCTATTGGACCAGATGAGCTGCGGCTCGTTCGCAATGATCAGAAGTTAAGTAAGGAATTCTTAAGAGAATTCTATAGAGATTCTGATTGGCTCTCTCAAATGGAATTAGCAAAAGATATGGCGATGGAGAGAGGCCTAGAAGATTGGAAATCAATTCTGATAGATGAACTTAAATGTAAACCTCTTCCTTTGAATGATGAATATCGAAGTATTGCCAATGCTATGTATCCAAGTTTGGCCAATCATTTGTGTCAGCACTTTGGCCATAAAAAACCTTTTGATGCGGCCATGGCGCTTGAGGAGTTAGAAGCTATGATGAAGAAGTGTTCCCGATGAATATACTGATTATAGGTTCAGGAGGCCGTGAAGATGCTCTGGCCTGGAAATTGTGCCAAGAGCAGAATATTAAGAAGGTTTATATTTGCCCTGGAAACGCTGGGATGCAGAGGCTAGAAAAGGCCGAAACCATTCCAATGGGCGGTATCAATGAGTTGATTAATTTTAGTTTAGATAATCATGTTCATCTTTGTATTTGCGGCCCAGAAGCACCACTTACTGAAGGCCTAGCTGATCATTTTTCTAAGGCCGGCATTGCTTTCTTCGGGCCTAGTGCCCAAGCGGCCCGCCTAGAAGGATCAAAAATATTCTCCAAAGAGTTCATGGCCCGCCATAATATCCCAACGGCAAAATTTAAAGTTGCTGAAAGTTATGAAGAAGCAATTCAAATAATTGAGAAGTGGGACTTTGAAAAAGGTATTGTTCTTAAAGCGGATGGTCTTGCTGGTGGGAAGGGAGTAGTTGTTACTCATTCTCAAGAAGAAGCTAAAGATACTATTTTTGATTTTATGAAGAATCCTGATGTGAGTATTAAAACGAGTAGACTCTTATTAGAAGATATTTTAATTGGAGAAGAGGTAAGTTGTTTTGGTCTTTGTGCTGAGGAAAATTTCATCTTCCTTGGCAGTGCCTGTGATCATAAGAGAGTAGGTGATGGAGATACAGGGGCCAATACTGGCGGAATGGGGTGCTTTCGAGATCGAAAGTGGCCTGATCAAACTTTACAAGACAAGGTCATCGAGCAAGTTTTAAAACCAACACTGGCCGGACTTAAGAGCGAAGGGACTCCTTTTACGGGCTTCCTCTTCATGGGTTTAATGATCGATGAGGGAGGAAATCCATGGGTCATCGAATATAATGTTAGGATGGGAGATCCTGAAACTCAAACACTCATCCCGCTGCTTGTGGGTGATTTAGGAAGTGCTCTGTTTAATATGGTGAACGGAGGGCCGAGTATTGATTTGGCTTTGGAAGATAAAGATAGTGTGCACGTTGTTCTTACTAGTGGCGGCTACCCAAGTATTGGTAAGCATGAAATGAGCCTTGGTCATGAAATACACTTTGTGAATACAGATGATGATAAGAGCGAAGTATTCTTTGCTGGCGTTCGAGCACAAGGGGAGAAGCTGATCAACTCTGGTGGCCGAGTTCTGGGTGTGACTTGTGTCGGATCAAGTGTGGAAGATTGCCGCAAGCAGGCCTATACAAAGATGGAAGGAATAGAGCTAAAAGATTCTCACTACCGAAGAGATATTGGTGAACGAAAGAGAGGAAGTAAGTCTTGAAGCTTTTAAGAGATTCTCGCTATGCAATTTTTGCCAGTGGTTTTGGTAGCAATGCCCATTCCTTAATTAAAATGGGGCAAGAGCTGAATCATCCCCCCAGTCTTGTTATTGCAACGAATAGAGAAAGCCGCTTAAAAGTAATTTGTGAAGAGCTGGGCCTAGCTTTTATTGAGACCAAAGCTTTAAAAAAAGGAATAGACTTAGAATTTGAAGCCAATATCCTGAGTCTATTAAAGACTCATTCAATCAGCTGTATTTTCTTGGCCGGCTTCTTAAAAATTCTCTCGCCTCATTTCTTAGCAGAGTTTAGTGGAAACTCTATCATTAATATTCATCCCAGCTTGCTCCCGCTCTACCCGGGTCTTGGTGGCTATAAGAAAGCTTATCAAAATGGGGATAGAACCTATGGTCATACGATTCATCTCGTCACAGAAGAGGTTGATAGCGGCCCGGTCTTAAGTCAGGTGGTGTTAGAAGCTGACCTCTCTTTAAGTTTGGATGAGTTCATTGAGGTTGGTAAGAAAGCAGAAAATAGAAATTATGCTCGCGTTTTAAAAGAGCTTATTCAAGGGGACTTTGTCTCTGATATTAAATGAGGTATGTGAAAATGAGTGAATGGAAATTGCGTATAGAAGTTGAGCCTAGGTTTCCGAGTACGCACCGTGAATTAGAAACTCTACTAGGAAGAAGTGTTAAAGTTGTTAAAGTGCCTTTTTATCGCCTTAAGTCTGACTCCGCTCCAGATGAATCAATTGTTAATAAGGTACTCTTTGATAGAACTCTGCAGCTGGCCCATACCGATGCTTATCAGTCTCTAATTGGCCCAGTTAAAATGGCCGTTGAAGTTTCTTTTAAGCCGGGGGTTACAGATAATAGTGCTAAGGCCTTAGAAGAATCTTTTAAACTCTTTGATTTAAATATTAAGGCCTACTCAGGTATGCTCTATCTCTTTTCTTTTGAAGAAGACCCAAAGTTAAATGATGCGTACTTCAGCGAATATATCTCTCCGCTTCTTCATAATAAATTAATAGAAGAGGCATTCATTCACAATGAAGCTAGTTTTAAAAGTAGTGAGAGGTTTGAAAATATTTCTCTTCCTGAGGTTGTGATCGAGCATGACCTAGAAGCTCAGATGGTTGATTTAAACCTATCTGATGCTGAGCTTATTAAGTTGAGCGAAGAGCGCTGCCTTGCGCTTAATTTAAATGAAATGCAGACCATTAAGAATCACTATCAAAGTGAAGAGAGATCTCAGCTCAGAAGAGATAAGGGTCTTCCTCCTATGCCAATGGATGTTGAGCTTGAAGTTTTGGCACAGACATGGAGTGAGCATTGTAAGCATAAAATTTTCTCATCCTTGATAGATTATACAGATGAAAACGGAAAGACTGAGAGGATCGATAGCATTTATAAGAGCTATATAAAAAAGGCGACTAAAGATATTGAAGCCGCTGGTAAAGACTGGTTAGTGAGTGTCTTTAGTGACAACGCTGGGATAGTTCGTTTTGATAAGAAAGTCGATCTTTGTATAAAAGTAGAAACACA
>CALHBL010000430.1 GCA_937930825.1 uncultured Bacteriovoracaceae bacterium | reverse complement strand
TCCTTTAAAGGGGCGTCACAACTACTGTCTAAAATTGAAAGACCTGACTTATTTAAAAAAGCAATCGCGCTAAGAGAGGCGATGGAGCATTGCTTAGAAGAGGGGGCCATATGCATTTAAGAGCATTATCCACTTCCTTGGTCATCTTCCTCGCCCTTATTTCCTCACCGCTACTCTATGCAAAAGACAGTGGTACCTTTCAGGCCCTTACTTTTCAAGACGGCCTGCCCTTTGGTGGAGTCGAGATCATACTAGATGGTAAGACGAAGGTACTGAGTTCAGATGATGGCTCAATTTTTGAAACTCTGACGGTCGGTAGACACTTCTTTGAAGTTAACGGAATTGACCCTAAGAGTGATAAGGTTCAAAGTGTCTCCTTCATCATTAATGATAAGGAAACGACTCAGGTCTTAATCAATACTTTCACTTCACCCGATGTGGCCATGCAAACAGATATTAGCGAACCAGAATCTAAGGTGAGTGTCAGTAAGAATGGTCCAAAAGGTTTTCTAACAGGTCTTGTCGTTAATGATGAAGGTAAACCTGTGGCCAATGCAAAACTCTTTGTGGCCGGAATCTCTGAGTCAATAAAAACTGATAGTAAAGGTGAATTTAAAGTAGAGATTCCAGAAGGGCGCTACAATTTTTCTGTCCTTCATAAACTCTATGCAACGCAAACAATTCGCAATCAAACGGTCATGGCCGGTAAGGAAACATCTGTAAATGTTAAGATGCTACCCACTGGCCTAGAGCTTGAAGAATTTATCGTTGTCGCTCCTCACGTAAAAGGAAGTTTAGCGTCTCTTATTGAGGTGAGAAGAAAGTCATCAACTGTGGCCGATGTCCTAGGGGCCGAGCAGATGAGTAAGAGTGGTGATTCAAATGCAGCGTCTTCCCTGGCCAGAGTGACAGGGCTAACCGTTGTTGATGGCCGCTTTGTCTATATTAGAGGACTAGGGGAGAGGTACTCAAATGTCCTTCTCAATGGAACTTCCCTACCAAGCCCCGATCCCACCAGAAGAGTTGTTCAGCTGGATTTATTTCCCTCTGGAATTTTAGAGTCAATGGTTATTCAAAAAAGTTATTCGCCCAATCTTCCGGGAAGCTTCGGTGGTGGGGCCGTCAATCTGAAGACCAAAGATATTCCCGATGAGTTCACTGCTAAAGTTTCTCTTTCAACGAGTTATGAAGATGGACAGGGGCAGATTGATAGTTATGATGGCGGCTCAAGAGATTGGTTAGGGATGGATGATGGCTCCCGTGAGCTTCCCTCGATTGTGAGAGAGGCCACAGCATCAGGGCAGAGAATTGCCAATGATGATCCTAACTCAACGGCCTATGGTCTGGCCTTTAAGAGGAATTATAGAACCTTTAAAAAGAAGACAAACCTTCCTCCTGGAATGAGTCTCAGTATTGGCGATACTCTTCGCTATCGAGGAAAGAAATTTGGCTTCAATGTGGCCGGACTCTACACTGATCGTTATTCCAATGTTGATATAGAAAGAAAAGATTTCGATGTCACAAGCAGCGAAAGTAGCGAGTTAACTAAAGTAGGGGATAGAACGAATAAGCGCTCAAGAAGAGATATCAACCTTTCAGGTATGCTGAACTTAGGAATGAATCTTGGCAAGGCCGCGGATATTCGGGCCAATACTCTAGTCCTGAGAAAGACAAGTGACCGGGTCGAAAAGCGATTCAATGCAACTCAAGATAATGAGTTTGAAGGGACTTATTTAGAGTGGCAGGAAAGGCAGCTTCTAAGCCAGATTATAAATGGTGTTCATAAACTTGGAGATAATACGCTTTCGTGGCGTGGCTCTTATTCTAAAGCAGAGATGGTGCAGCCTGATAGCCGATACTATCAACTCTTAGTTGATGAAGGCCAGCGGCGCTTTGATAATCAAGGTCGCTCCAACGAAAGGGTCTTTGGTAATGTCGAAGATATTGTGCGTGAAGGAGAAGTGAGCTTCGAAGTTCCTTTATTAAAAGAAGGTGCTTTTAAATTGAAGTCTATACTAGGGGCCGGTCGTACTGAAAAAGAAAGAGAATCTCGGTTTCAACGTTTTAAGTATGAAGTGAATACTCAGCAGGCAGTGGACATCACGGGGGACGCGACCATTCTTGGTAAGACTCCTGATGACATTTGTACTGATGAAGTCATCCGCCAAGGGGCCTGTAACCTTATTGACACTACTGTTCCAAGTGATCGCTTCGAAGCTCAGCAATTAGTTCAAAGTTACTTTATAGAGACTCAAAGTGACATTATGAAGAAGCTTAAGCTCAATCTTGGCATACGCTATGAGAGCTCAAGGCAAGATATTACCACTTATGAAGGTGTTAATTTAACTCCTGTTAGAAACTCTCTTATAATGAAAGATTTCCTACCAGCAGCAGGTCTCACCTACTTTATGAATGATCAGGTGCAATTAAGGTTAGGCTATTCGGAAACCATTTCTCGGCCGGCCTTTAAAGATTTAAATCCTGTTGGTTACTTTGATGATGAAAGGGATCGTAGTGTAAATGGTAATGCTAATTTAAAGGGAACAATTATTAGAAATCTTGATGCTCGTTTAGAGTGGTACTTCGGTAATCAAGAGAATATTTCACTTGGTGTCTTCACTAAGGAATTCCTTAATCCTATTGAGGAAGTTGCGGGTAGTTTTCAAAATGGTGTGCTTACTTATTCAGAAGGTGGTTTTCAATTGGCCAATGTTGGTAACGCAACAGCTAAGGGTTTTGAAGTCGAATTTAGAAAGAACTTTGGCTTCCTTGGTAGTAAACTTGAACCCCTTGCCATTGGCGGCAACTATGCAATGATTGACAGTGAGATGACTATCTTTGATAGCCTTGCTGCCCAAGTGACAAATACGTCAAGGTCTCTTCAAGGACAAAGTCCCTATGTTATTAATTTAAATTTAGATTATGATAATAAGGATCTTGGAACCAATGTGACGCTTCTTTTCAATGTCTTTGGCGCTCGTATTGATACTGTTGGAACAGATAGAAGACCTGATACTTATCAAGAAGCCTTTAATCAGTTAGACTTAGTCATGTCCCAAACATTTGGAAGGGAAAATAGAAATAAGGTGCGCTTCAAACTTCAGAATATCTTGAATCCAGATGCAGTGCTTACCCTTGGTGAAGAAGTACGAGAAGTTTATAAGAAAGGCCGGCGTGCCAGTTTAAGTTATACAAGGACGTTTTAACATGCAATTCTTTATTCTTATTCTCTGTTCTCTTCTGCTTTCTTGTGAGCTTCATGAGCAAACAAATATTGTAGGTGAGGAGCTGGCCGCTAAAGTAATTAACTTGACGGTAATTGAAGAAATCTCCGGCGCTATTATTCGCAATGATGTCGCTCTTATCTTAAAAATTCTTAATGACGGTAACTTTGAAGTTAATATTCCTGATAAGTCAGGAGAATTAATTTTAAATAAGGCCATTAAAGCAAATAAGTTTGTTATAGGTAATATCCTACTTAATAATGGAGCAGTACCTTCTTCTAAAGATGAGACAGGTAATAGTGGCCTTAGTATTGCCTCTACTGGCCCATACTCCGTTGATTGGGAGAAATTATTCAATGGAGATGGGATAACTCCTGAGACGGGAAAGAAGCAAATCTTCAGCTACCTTGAAGGTGCTGGAGCGGCCGAAGAGAATAAGTTTATCCCCCTCGTAAGAGATTTGATCGACTTAGGGGCCGCTAAGAATGGTGTTAATAGCGGTAAATTTACTTATATGATGATTGCCTCTAGCAAGAATTTAGTAGGTATTGTTGGCCTTCTTTGTGAGTACCCTGATATTGACCCCAATATAGTGGTGGAGCGAGGAAGGGGCAGACGCGCGAGAAAATTTACTGCTCTGAGTTTGGCCACCACCGAAGAGATGCGTATATTACTTAAGGATTGTGGTGCAGTTCAGTAAAGAAAGCTTTTCTAAAAGTCCTCTCATTTAGCTATTATTTCTTCTAACGATGAGCTCTCCAGGCCGGAGAGCTTAGATTTTGTTTTCCGATAAAGGAAAATCACTATAGGAGTTACCATGAAAAGTCTTATCATTGCAGGCCTGTCTCTTTTTCAGTTCAGCTCTTTTGCTCTTAGTATTGGCGAATCTGCTCCAGACTTTTCTTTAACGGGTACTCCCAAGACTATTGGTCTTAGTCGTCTAAAGGGAAAGTATGTGGTCCTTGAATGGTATAACGAAGGGTGTCCCTTTGTTCGTAAGCACTACGATTCAAATAATATGCAAGCTCTTCAAAAGAAATACCAAGGTAAAGTAAGTTGGTTAACAATTAACTCTTCAGCTAAGGATAGACAGGGTTATCTTAAGGATCTTATTTCCGCCAAGGGCACCTACAGCAAAGAGCAGATGAAGGCCGTTAGTTTACTCATAGACTCTGATGGGAAAGTGGGAAGAGCTTATGGAGCAAAGACGACACCCCATATTTTTATCATTGATCCAGTAGGTAAGATTGCTTATCAAGGGGCGATAGATTCAATTGCCTCTGCAAGTGCTGACGATATTTCTAAAGCAAAGAATTATGTGGATCTTGCTTTGAAAGAAGCTCTTGATGGTAAGAAAGTTACTTTGGCCAAGACTTCCCCCTATGGCTGTTCTGTGAAGTACTAAGGACTTTTTTTGAAAGCTTTATTTTCTTTCTTTTTATTCATTACAATCTCTGGCACAGGAGCACAAGCACCTAGCAAAGCTAAGAAGGTAAACCCTGTCGATGATTTGATTGAACAGATGCGGCAGGGGATTAAGCGTGACAAGGTCGAGTTTGACCGCTACCTCAATAGTGGATTTTTGAGCAATATAGATAAATTCTTTGCAGACTCCAAAGATCAATTAAGTAATGATCCTGAATTTCTAAGAATGGTCGAAGAGCTTAAGAGCTCCTTAAACGGTCTTAGTAAGGGTTTAACTAACGGGATTAGAACAGAGTGGAGAGAAGAGCGGATTGGCAGGGTTTATGTTATTCATGCTAACTTATCAGATAACAGTAAGTTTGATTTAGATATTAGTGATAAGAAGGTCAAGGTGAGTGGTGTTTTCAAAAGAAGCACAGGCAGCTCTGAGATTAAGCGAACACTTAAGAGGTCTTTTCCCGTCCCACCAGATGTTGATGAAGAGAAAGTCTATGTGAAGAAGGGCGATTCTCAGAAATTAAATAAGCAAAGAGGTCAACTCTGGGTGGTCTTTCCTTGGAAGAAGGGCAAGGGCCTTAAAACCACCCCTGTAAAGAAGAGTAGCCGCGATAAAACAATATAGCTGACTGTTTTTATTTCCTTATCTTTTTAGTAAGCTAAAGTAATTCGCCCTTATACCCGATAGGTTTAGTATGAATCTATCAAAGAGGGCGTTATCAAAAAGAAAATAACTCTATTTATTAGTCTTGGTATTTGGGGTCTTGTGACATGGGAAGGTGCTATGGCACTTGATGAGACGCCCATATTTAAAAGGCAGAAGTATTCTAGTCCGATACGTGAAGTCTCCATTATAGTAACTGATGAGGGCTTCTATCCTTCTAAGTTTAGTGTTCACAAGGGTGAAAGAGTGCGCTTCTTTGTGACCAGCACGACTGAAGATAAGCAGTGTTTTATATTAAAGGGGCAAGAGTTCTTCCTAGCGGCCCAAAAAGGAAGAATTAGTGAAGGTATGATCTCTTTTGACGATAAGGGAGTAGTAGAGTTTTACTGCCCAACTCATAAAGAAAAGGGCCGAATTACTGTTCTAGAGAGATCAAAGAAGAGGAAGGTGCTCCAAAGGAGTATCGCTTCAAAGAAAGTGAGAGCTTGGACTCCAAAGGACGAATAGAGTTTTCATAAGCTAGGAATTTATCATGTCCGTATTTAGCGATGCGATTGCCAATTTACTTCACCCGATAAAAGACCTTTTAGATGATGAAGGTGTCTCGGAAGTTATGATCAATGGCCCCTTTGAAGTCTTTGTTGAAAAAAAAGGTCTTGTTTATAAAACAGAGAATAAGTTTCCCAATGAAGAGTCTCTCATAAGTGCTATGAGGGCCATTGCTCAATCCGTAGGCCGTGTTATTGATAATGACAATCCACGCTTGGATGCCAGGCTTCCCGATGGATCGAGAAATCACGTTGTTCTGCCTCCTATGGCCAAGAATGGAACAACTGTTGCCATAAGA
>CALHBL010000429.1 GCA_937930825.1 uncultured Bacteriovoracaceae bacterium | reverse complement strand
ATCAGCGTCTTAATGAAGATGATAACTAGCCGTTAGCTAGGAGCTAAATAGAAATGAAGCTAATCACAACCACGCTATTCTCTTTAATATTAAACTCTGCCTTCGCTGATGGGGAGAATATTAAAATGAGCAAAATATCACGTATCTCAGAGAGAAAACACTCTTCAACTGTAATCATAACTCGCTTTATCGGGGATTCCACTCACACTAAAGCGGGGTCAACGAATCAAGAGAAGAAAGAAGGCCTAACTTTCAAACACCAAGGAAGCTATCTTGCTAAGAGGTGTGTTCGCTATGGGGAAAAAGTTATGGATGAAGCTGGAAAATATGAGCTCACGGCCTATATTGAAAATGAAAAGAAGCTCATCAAGTGTGCTCTTGAGAGATTATAGCCCCCAAAATTTTCAAATGACAATGAAGAGTGTTAAACACCAGAAACACATCAAGAGCATAAATATTATTTAGTCTTATAAGTAACTGATATTCCTCTTGTTTCTTCCCTTAAAAGTCAGGATTTACACGAACCCTTTTTCTAATGGCCTATTATTCCAGTTAAGATTTCAGTCATTTATACCGATCATTAACTATGCATAGCTCCCTCTTTTTCCTATTATTCATCTGTTCTTTATTGGGCCATTGCCTGTGGGCCAGTGATGTTAGCAATGTTGAAAAAGCTGATGATTATTTCCGTGAAATTGAAAAAGACTTAGGTGGTGAGCTTGTTGGAAGAGACCACCCTCTTCATGATCTTGCTAAGCAAGTCACACAATTGGCCGATGAACACTATGGAATTGATATCGACCCTACGGACACTGCCAAAATTAAGTTGGCCTTAATAGATACTACAACCCCAACGGCCTTTATGGATCCCAATAAGAAAGTTTTGGTTATTACTACGGGCATGATGGATCTCCTTGACTCTGATGATGCTCTCGCTTGGATTATCGGCCATGAGTTAACTCACAACAATGCCAATGAACAAGATTTCAGAAACGGGGCCGCTAGGAATTTCTTTGAAAACTTAAGTACGGACAAGAAAGAGGAGTTTCGCGCCGACCTTACAGGACTAAAGAGAGTTGCCAAACGCGGAAAGTATAACCCCTATGGCTATAGGCACTTCTTTGACCGACTTAAAGAGCATAAAGAAGGAAATGGATTAGATAAAACTGGTTATGATGCCAAGAGGAAGTCCCACCTCGTACTTCAGAGATTAATGAGTGAACACCCATTAGATGATACAAGAGTTCATACCAATGATATGACTATCAACTACCTCATTAATAATGGTGAAATGCATGGCCCAACTATAGATCAATATCGATTTGGAGATGGCATAGAAAAAAGAAAAACTAAAATTACCAGCGCTCTTCATAAGTATACGGAGACTCCAGAATATCGGTTAAGACAAAGAGAATTGGCCTTAAAAGAAATTGAAAGAGCACACTCATCAGAATGGGCCGATAAACTAGAAGTTGAATTTGAAAAGATTCTTAGTGGTGATGCTAGTATCGGCTCCCCTTCTGAAGGTAGTAACCCATTAGATCAAAGCTTCTGGGGCTTTATCGATAAATATGGACGAAATAATGTCGTTAGCAAGCTACCTCCCAATTTAGAAAGTCGAATAGACTTTATTTCTGATAATGCTGGAGAGAAGAATAAGATCCTCTCAGCTCTTTACGAGAAGAGATTGGATATATTTGATAAGTATTATGAAGCTAACAAAACCCGCATAGACTCACCTGACAAATTAAGGGCCTTTGCTAAAACGACCGACTTCTCAAGAATGAGACCCGAAATTTACTATATCCCCGACTTATTTTCAATTAAAAGGGATATTGTTCTTGATGAGAGCAGAATTCAAAAACTAGAGGATCAAATTAAAAATACAACCAATCCAGATTCACTTGAGCTTTTAAAAAGAAAGAAAGCTGATTTAGTTGAAACCGTTCAAAAGAGAAAGAGCTACTATGAAGAAACAAAGAAGCTCTATTGTATGAAGTCCAAAAAAGGAATCAAATGCGGAAGTAGTGAAGTTGATGCTGTTTTAGAAAAATGGATAAAAACTACTAACTATGACACCGTTCAAGGAAGAGGGGTTGAAAATTATGTCAGTAAAGATATTTTCTTTGCTGGCCTCGAAGACTATCAAATAAGAACAAGATCCTTAACCTCAAAGATCTGGGTCGAAAATATTCCCATGGTAAAAGCTATTAATGCCTCTAGAAATAACTCCTATCATACTTATATGGGAAGGCATACTCCTGCTCAAGAAGCCGATCTAATATTCAATAGCGCTATAGATGCTCTTGAAGCTAATAAGGAAAATGCTCTTTTATCAAATAACTCTTTCCTTCAATCCTTCGATGTTGAAGAAATAATAGATTTTAGAATTTTTCAGCTTCATAGTGTTCCATCTTCCGAAGAGATTGCTTTACTTATTAAGCATGACCCAGAAAAAGCTCTAGATTTTTTAATGAGATTTTCAAATGCATCTTTTGACAAAGAATGGATGGGCCAACTAATGGATGAATATGAAGAAAACTTCAAAGGGGAGGCCAAAAGGGTCGATTTAGAAGAGGTCATTACTAAGAACCTTGAAGACTTTCATAGAAAATTATCAGGAACATTGGGCAAGGTAGAAAGAATTATTGGCAGGGATAATTTAAAAGCGACAGGAATTACCGATAAACTCAATAAGCATATCCAAGAAAGAATTATAAGCATTAGTCAGATACTGGAGGATAAGACATTAGCTGATCTTCAATTCAGTATAAGACCTTTTCAATCAACAGTTCATAAAGGCCAGCAAGCGGGTCTTCAAGAGATCGTCAAAAATGTAAGCCCCCAAAGTGAGCTATTTCGTCCTAATAAGGCATTTGAAGCTCCAGAGATTAACTCACGCTTAAATGCATACTACAAGAAAAAGGGAATTAGCAGAGAATTTATAGACTGGTTAGCAGGAGATATTAATACTCCCTTTCCTGCCCAAGATTTTAAGAATTCTAAAAAGGGATTATTAAATGCCATTCATAAGAATATTGTTATATCAGGTACAGACTGGCATCGCCTCTCTATGAATAGATTATTAACGGCCTACTACACTAACCCTCAAATGATTGGCCAAAGTGAATTAGCTTTCTTTGATGAGTTAGTTGACAATCTTGCTCAACCTAAAAAGCTTCTTCAAGTTGACCTTATGGCCTATACAGATGATTTTCTTCACAATGGTAATAATAAGCTTGAAGAATT
>CALHBL010000428.1 GCA_937930825.1 uncultured Bacteriovoracaceae bacterium | reverse complement strand
TAATGAAAAGCTCTTCTATCTTCCCGAGGCCCATAATGATTTTATATTTTCTGTTATAGGTGAGGAATTAGGCTTTATAGGGGTCTTTGTTGTTGTAAGCCTTTTTCTAATGCTTATATTCTTTGGCTTTAGGCTCGTTAGCAAAATTGAAAATAGATTGGCCTCTATTTTTGCTACAACAGTTATTTTTACAATAGGGCTACAAGCTACCCTTAATATGGGTGTTGTCCTAGGGCTTCTCCCAACTAAGGGTCTAAACCTACCCTTTGTCTCAGCCGGTGGCTCTTCCCTCTTTGCAAACTTCTTTGCAATAGGTTTATTTCTTAGTGCTGTATTTTCTCAAAAAAAGCAACAAGATAATCTTGAAAGTATAAATACATTTAAGAATTCATCAAGTACTTTCAAGGACAACATGCAGAAGCTTGATGATTTTCAGGCAGAGCTATTTTAGTAGGGGTAAATTTTGAGAAAAAAGAAAGAAGATACTCTTATTCATATTATTGGTGTTGGCGGTATAGGAATGTCTGCCTTGGCGGAAATATTAGTTCAGTTAGGCTTTAAGGTTCAGGGCTCTGACTTATCAGAATCTTCTAATGTACTAAAGCTTAGAAGTATAGGTGTTGATGTAAAACTAGGGCACTCCAAGGATAATATTGGCAGTGCAAATGTTGTTTTTCATTCGAGTGCAGTGAAGAAAGATAATCCAGAATATGAATATGCTCTAGAAAGTAATCTACCTGTTCTACGAAGAGCAGAGCTCCTTGCAGATATTATGCGACTTAAGAAAGGTATAGCGATTGCAGGAACACATGGGAAAACAACAACTACGAGCATAGTGGCCACCCTATTGAAGGAAGTCGGCCTTGATCCAACTTATATTATAGGTGGAATTGTTCACAATCTTGGAGGTCATGCGCACGTAGGAAATGGTGATTATATCGTAGCAGAAGCAGATGAGTCAGATGGAAGCTTCCTTATGCTTAACCCTGTTGCTTCGGTTATTACTAATATTGATAGTGATCATTTAGATCACTATGGAAGCATGGAAGGCTTAACTATTGCTTTTGAAAACTTTGCCAATCAGATACCTTTTTACGGTGTCTGCGCGGTAAATGCTCATGATCCAATTTTAAAAAAAATAACTTCAAAGATGTCTAAGCCCTTTGTTACCTTTGCTCAAGGTGAAGCAGGGGGAGAGCTTAATCTTGCAGATGGTGAGGTCGTGAATTATCATGCTAGGAATGTTAGTCACTCCTCGACTGGGGCAGCATTTGATCTCTATATTGATGGCGTGAAAACAGAAGAGTTTAAATTAAATGTGCCAGGTAGGCATAATGTACTAAATGCTCTTGGAGCTTTAAGTATAGCAATAGAGCTTGGGCATACTCCTAAAGAGTTGGTGTCTGCACTTCTTAAGTATGAGGGTGTGGGTAGAAGGTTTCAAAAAGTATTTGAAGAAGGCAGCTTTGAAATTATAGATGATTATGCTCATCACCCAACTGAGATTTTTGAAACTATTAAGACGGCTAAAGAGTCGAGGAAGAATAAAGAAGTGTGTGTGATTTTTGAACCCCACCGCTACACTCGAACCAAGGCCTGTTGGGCAGACTTTCTTCATTGTTTTAATCTTGCTGACAAAGTCCTGATTGCACCAATTTATCCAGCTAATGAAATTCCAATTCAAGGGATTAATACAGAATCTCTAGTAAACGATATTAATAAATTACACCCCGGTTTGTGTGATAGCTTTGAAGACTGGTCTACCGTAGAGCAGTTCATAGAGTCTAGAAAAGATAAAGAGACAATTCTTCTTGCTTTAGGGGCAGGTGCAGTGGGGAAAAAGGTAAAGAATATTGTTGAAAACTCTTAAAAATATAGCTCAAAAGTTTGATGAAAGTAATGAATTAACTTTCATTATAGATACTGATCTTTCCAAGTATTCAACCATGAAGTTGGAAGCTCAGGGTTCGATAATCCTAGTTCGAGACTGTAATAGTTTGATAGAGCTGCTATCAGATTTAAAAATAAATAAAATCAGCTATAAAGTGATTGGATGGGGAGCGAATTTTATTATTCCTAAAGAACCGGATTTTGTTCTCATAAAACTAGTATTTGAATTTGATAAGAAAATATTTGATAGCGATGATAGTCAGTTTTGGGTGCCTGCTTCTGCACCTCTCAATATCCTAACGTCTGTAGCCTCAAAGAAGGGCTTCAAAGGTTGGGAAGTCTTTACAGGTATCCCCGCTTCAGCTGGCGGCGCAGTAGCAATGAATGCAGGGACTTCTTTAGGTGAAATTTCGGAATTACTGAAAGAAGTAAAGGTTCTCAAAGGGAATGGGATAATTGAATCTCACCAAGTTAAAGAAAGTTCATTCTCGTATCGTAAAAACCATTTCTTATCTCATGGAGATATTGTAATCGAGGTTCTAATTGCTCATAAAGGCATTGACTTGAGCGTTAAAGAGGTGATTAAGAATTACTTGAAGCTTAGAACTGATACCCAGCCTTTGAGAGAAAATACGTGTGGTTGCATGTTCAAAAACTACTTAGACGAACAATTGGGTGAAGAGACGACTTGCCGTGCAGGCCTTTCTATAGATATAATGGGTCTTAAGGGTTTGAGTGTAAATGACTTACGAATCAGCCCTAAGCACGCAAACTTCATGGAAAACCGTGGAGCGGCCGGTAGCTCCGATGTTTTGGAACTTATCCAAATCACCAAAAGAGAGCTTAGACTACAGTATGGAGTTGAGTTTGAAACGGAAGTCCACTTCCCCAAATAGCATTCAGGTTTCCCGTTTATTTACTGCAGTAGGTCTTTTTCTCGCAATCTTTTTTTCCTTTCATGAATCCGGAGTTTCATCTCTAGGCCCAATCAAAAAGAAGAAAATTAAATACAGAACCAGTTTTGGTTCATGCCCTTCTCGCTCTGCCGGGCAAATGACTTTAAAGCTTATCAAAATATTTGAAGAGACAGGTAGCTTGAAAAGCGTTAAGAATGAGATAGTTAAGCAGTCTATTCCTGAACGGCATTTTGTTTCAGAATACAAAGTTAGCTATAATCCCTTAGAGAAAATGCTTCACTTTAAAATGAATTGCCCTGAGCCTTTAATGAAAGTTCAAATCTATAAGGCCAATGGGATTGATTCATATGAAGCCATTTTAGTGGATAATGGGGAGCTTTTTGACCCTACTTATGAAGTTTTATTACGCACTGAGAAGAAGCTTTCTTACTCCCTACCTTATCTCGCTATACCAGTCGGAGAGCTAGAAAAGGAAACTAGGTGGGAAATTACGCAGATAGTTAATTCGATGCAAGAGAATTTTCGCCGAAAAATCTCAGAAGTAATTTTAAATGAGAAAGGTGAGCTTACAGTCATACTTAGCCTTAAAGGCAACCCTAGTAGTGTGTTTATGGGCAAGGAAGACTGGCTTGACAAGACTAGGCAATTAAAAAAGATTGTTAAGTACATGGAATCAAAGAAGAAAATTCCAGCTGTAATTAACCTTACAAATTCAAAGAAAGTGGTTGTCAAGTTTAATAGCAAATTTTAAAATTTCTATGCATACTGCGTAACAGAACTTACGCTCCGACATGTTAGAATGAATCTAGCAGCATAAGTAGTGAGGAAGGAATCTCATGGAAAAAAATATCATCGTTGGCCTTGATGTCGGAACCACTAAAGTGTGTACAATCGTCGGTGTAACAAGTCCCAACTCAGAACTAGAAATTATTGGTATAGGAACCCATCCTTCGCATGGGTTAAAGAAAGGTTCCGTAGTAAATATCGATAAAACAGTTCGCTCAATACAGAACTCGATTGAAGAGGCTAAGCTAATGGCCGGAGTAAATTTCTCTACAGCAACGATTGGTGTGGCCGGATCTCATGTGTACAGCTTTAACAGCTCTGGCGTCGTGGCAATTAAAAATGGTGAAATTACTCAAGAAGATGTTGACCGGGTTCTAGAGGCAGCAAAAGCTGTTGTCATCCCCTCTGATCGAGAAATCCTTCACGTCATACCACAAGAATTTAAAGTAGATAATACTGTGGGAATAAAGAACCCTGTCGGTATGTGTGGAGTTAGGCTTGAGGTTCATGTTCACATGGTTACTGGGTCTATTTCTCTTATTCAAAATCTTGTTAAGTGTGTTGAAGAAACCGGAATTCAAGCTGAGCATATAACACTTCAGCCTATAGCTTCATCCCGCTCAGTTCTTTCTGCAGAAGAAAGAGAAATGGGTGTGATTCTTGTTGATATAGGTGGAGGAACAACTGATGTTGCTATTTGGAAAGAAGGCAGTCTATTACACTCTCAGATAATTCCAGTTGGTGGTAATCACTTCACTAATGACTTAGCAGTAGCGCTTAAAATTGCGCATGCAGAAGCAGAGAGAATTAAAATAAACCACGGTAGCGTTCTAGCAGAGAGTTTGAATCAGAATTCTCATATAACTGTTCAAGGAATTTCGGGTACCAAGCCTAGGGAAGTGAAACTAAGTTATGTTGCAGATGTTCTTGGCGCAAGAGCAGAGGAATTATTTTCCCTCTTGAAAGAAACAATTCACGATAAAAATCTTCAGAATGAAATCACAGGCGGAATTGTCTTAACTGGTGGAGGCGCATTGATTAAGGGTCTTCCAGAGCTAGGTGAGTACATTATAGAAAGGCCGACAAAGGTTGGTTATCCCGCACCTTTTGGTGGGATGACAAATATTATGCAGAATCCGAAATATTCAACAGTTTTAGGGTTACTATTAGAGAGTGCAAGTAGAAAGAAACAAACCAATATAAATAAATCCTTTAATAGTAGTAGAGAGGCCGATCTTATCGGAAGGCTTGGTGAGTCTCTGCGTTCTGTGTTTAAGGAAATTTTTTAATAAATTAAAGGGGTAATTATGTTCGAAATTTCTAGTGAAGAAAAGTCTAGCTTCCATGAAGGAGCAAAAATAAAAGTAATCGGCGTAGGTGGTGGCGGTTGTAATGCAGTCAATACGATGATTCGATCGGGGCTATCCGGCGTAGAATATATTGTCGCTAATACTGACTCTCAAGCACTCTTTGCAAGTCTTGCCCCAACTAAGGTTCAGCTCGGTGTTGAAATAACTAAAGGGCTTGGGGCCGGAGCAAATCCAGAAGTTGGTCGAAAGGCGGCACTGGATGAGTATGAAAAGTTGTCAGAAGTACTAGAAGGCTCTGATATGGTTTTCATTACTGCAGGAATGGGTGGTGGAACAGGTACAGGTGCAGCGCCGGTTATAGCTAAGCTTTGTAAAGAACTTGGGGCCCTTACTGTTGGTGTGGTTACAAAACCATTTCTTTTTGAAGGTAAGAAGAGGTTTAAGCAAGCTGATGCAGGCATACTGACTTTGGAAGAAACAGTAGATTCTCTTATAACTATTCCTAATCAACGATTACTCTATATTGCTGGGGAGTCACTCTCTCTAGTGGATACTTTTAAAAAAGCAGATGAAGTTCTTCTAAATGCTGTTAGAGGTATATCTGATCTAATTAATTATACTGGACATATCAATGCTGACTTTGCAGATGTGAAAACAGTTATGAGTAATAAAGGTCTAGCTCTTATGGGAACTGGGGTTTCTACAGGACCTGATCGAGCGATAAAGGCCTCTACTGAGGCAATAAGCTCTCCTCTTCTTGAAGATGTCACAATTGATGGTGCAACTGGGATTATTATCAATATTACGGGTAACTCTTCCCTGACTATGCATGAAACGAATGAAGCCGTTACTTTGATAATGGAAGCTGCAGATGATGATGCCGAAATTATTTTCGGAACAGTTATCGATGATGACATGGAAGAAAATATAAAGGTTACTGTTGTCGCAACGGGCTTAGGTGGACTTGAGAGGGTGACGACTGCTGGTCACAAGAATATGATAGAAAATTCCCGTGAATCTACTAGGATTGCTTCCACAGTGGAAAATATGCCGCTAAGAAATGTTGAACCTAAGCAAGAACAAAATCAACCTAGCTTTCAAGAACTTGAAAAACTTGTAGAAACTTCTAAAGAGACTAAAGATGAAGATTTTGTACTCAAGAGAGAAGTTCGGGAAGAAGAGCCTTCTAAGGTAGTAGAGTCTAGAAGCTCAACTTTAATGGATAATATCAAAACGGCCGCAACACAATACTCTGAAACAAATGAGCCTAGAGAAGCGAGAAGAGAAAGTTCTTGGGAGGCATCAAAAACAACAAGTAGAGCTAAATCAATTGCCGAAAAATTAGGATTTATAAACTTCGATGAAGAAGAACTTGATACTCCTACTTTCCTGAGAAAAGAAGAGGAAAAGCGAAGAGGAGAAAGTGAAAGACCTAAGAATTTAGACGTTTAATAGACTATTGTTGAGGTCAGAAAATCTGGCCTCAACCCATTTTTAATGAATGGATAAGAACTACTGGCTTAAAGCCTAATAAATTATTTATCAGTCTGCGGACCTCGATCCTTACAGGTTCTTTATAATCTTTATTTGTAGAATAATTTTTAGTAATAATTCTTTGAATATTCTTCTGAATTCTTTCTTGTTCAGCTTTATCTTGAAAAGTAATTCCTTGAAAAGAGATAGCATCCTCCAGAAGTATACTTTTATTTTGAATGATAGAAATAAAGATACAGCCAGTCGTGGCCATTTTTCTTCTCTCTCTTATAGAATCTTTACTAAACTCTAGGGCCTTGCCATAAATAATAATAGGTTCAAGTTGAACCTTAGCGTTCTTTTTCTTAGCACTAGCTAGATCATAAATATCATGGTTTCTAATATTTATAGTCTTTATAGTTTTAAACTCCGTGTTAATAAAAGTTTCATGTCTTTCTAGGAAAAAGCCTTCCCCATGAATAGGAATAAAAACCGTTGGGTGATAGCTCTTTACTACATCCTCTATATCTTCAACACCAGCGTGACCAGAGGCATGAATTAAGAGATCACTGGAAGTGGTGATTTTGGCTCCTCTATTACTAATTTCATTTAAGCAAAGAGAGATTTTCTTTTCATTGCCAGGAATAGATTTACTGGAGAGGACAAAGAGATCACCAGATTGTGGTTCAAAGTGAGCATCTTGAGCGAAAGCAATTCTTCTAAAGGTACTTTTAAAGTCACCTTGGCAGCCACTTACTATGACAAGCAGCTTGTCATAGTCTTTATTAATTTGTTCTACATCATAGTTCATTTCTCTTTCATCGCAGACAATTTTATTTTCAACACCTACCTCAAAGTAGTTTTTCAGAGATCTTCCATAGAGAACAACTTTCCGACCACTTTTACGAGCAGCTATTATAAGGTTCTTAATTCTATGAACATTTGAGCTGAAAGTAGTTACAAAAATTCTCCTATGCGCCTGATTCATAATATGATCCATGGCCGGAATCAAATCTGTTTCAGAAGGAGTTCTTCTTACTTTGCTTGTTGCATTTGTTGAATCGGCCATAAGGACGCGATGAGGGATATTTTTTGATACTTGCTGAAGTTTATTGAAGTCAAAGTAGGGCTCCCACTCAGCCTTCTTATCTACTTTAAAGTCTGAAACATAGAAGAGACTATTATTCCTCTCAAGATCATTTATATGAATTCCAAAGGTATCTGGTATTGAATGATTAACCTGAATATAACTAAACTCAAGCTCAATAAGGGTAATAGTTTTAGTGATGTCAGATCTTAATTTGTACTTTAGTTCTCGAGGGAAGAAATCTAGTTTTCTTCTTATAAGGCTTGCTGCAAATGCAGGAGCATAAATAGTGATATCGGGAAACTTTTCAACTAAATGCCCAAGAGCACCTATGTGATCTTCATGGCCATGAGTGATGATGACGGCCTTGGGCCTTTCGATTTCTTTGAAATTAGGAATGAGATAGCGGATATCAAAAGAGTCCTCATAGGGAAAGAGAATGCCACAATCAATGATAATTGATTCACTCTGATTTTGAACGAGAAGCATATTGCTTCCAATTTGTCCTACTCCACCTATTGGTGAGACACTAAAACTCATGAGGAGTTGCTCGGTCAGCTTGAAGAGTCTTTGTTTGATAATTAGGAAAGAGGCTTTGATTAACTTTAGCAGCTAAGATAGAAGCGGCTACATCTGTCTCCTCCCCCACGATAAAATCAGCATGTTGCTTTTGGGGTTCTAGGAACTTTTGGTGCATAGGCCTAACCGTTTCATAATATTGACTGATAATACTCTCGAGACTTCTCCCCCTCTCTTGGACGTCCCTATTCAATCTCCTCGTAAAGCGAATATCACTATCAACATGGAGAAAGCACTTTATATCCAGCATTTCTCTTATTTCAGCGTCGAAGAGTGCAAAAATTCCTTCAAAGAGAATGACGGGGGTTGAGCTTGTTGAGATAGTTTTATGTGTTCTATTTGATGAATTGAAGTCATAGACCGGGCTTTGAATATCTTCACCACTTTTGAGTTGCTTTAAGTGATACCTTAAAAGTTCCCAGTCAAATGCTTCAGGGTGATCAAAGTTTGGCTTTCCAGAGTCTGTAAAATTCTTATTAGGTTGAGAAGGGAGATAGTACGAGTCCATATGCAAGACTGTGATTGGATCTTCTACCAACTTGATTACTTTCTTAGCAAATGTTGTCTTTCCGGAGCCCGAGCCGCCAGCAACACCAATCAGTTTTATCATCGTATTCACACCTCATTAATTACCAATACTTATCATATTTTTTTAAGCTTTTGGCTCTTGTTTTGTAAAAACTTAAAAAGTTTTCATAGTAGTGGGCAAGAAGTCGTAGTATTGGTACGTAAGTCTATGAAAATATTAAAAAAGGAATTACTATGCTCTTTATCATTACTCCACTTTTAGAAAGTGCTCTCTCTATAGATATTGACCAAATGGCATTTCAAAGCTTTGGGTGCCTAGGTAAAGTGGACTATGACTTAGATGAACCCGCTGTGGATAAGCTTCTTGGCGAAAAGGCTTACTGTGGTGGAGAGCTCCCCCAAGATGTATTTGACATTATTGAAGAAGACCAAGTTGATAAAGAGGGAGGGAAGTATTTTTGGGAGACTGAAAGGGATGCTGAAAGCTTTGCAGCTGAGCTAACTAAATTGGGAATTAAGTATTTAAAGACAAGTGAAGCTAAACAAGATTGGAATGAAGCTTGGAGGAAAGATTTTAAAGAGATTGTCATTAGCGACACTTTAAAAGTTGTTCCTTCATGGGAGAAAGAGCAAAACTTTGATTCCGAAAATGAGGTTTATATATACCCTGGAATGGGCTTTGGTACTGGGAATCATGAAACAACATTTCTTTGTTTAAAGTTATATGAAAAAGCAAGAAGTTTGCGAAAAATAAGTACTGTTTTAGACTTTGGTTGTGGAAGTGGTATTTTAGGTATTGCTGCGATTAAAAAAGACCATGCTCGTGTAGACTTTGTTGATATTGATTCTGATGCTTTAGATAATTGTTTACAAAATTTAAATTTCAATAATTATGAAAATTATAGTGCTGGTCACTCTCTTGTTCTTAGAGAACGTTATGAAAATATAGTTAGTTATGATCTTGTCTTTGCTAATATTCTAGAAAATGTATTAGAAAGCGAAAGAGACCTACTTAATTGTGTAACGAATAAAGAAGGACTGTTAATTGTGTCTGGGCTGCTTAAAGGACAAGAAGAGAATATTACTAAAATTTATTCTACTTTTGCATTAGTAGATATAGTCTTTAAGGGTGACTGGGTCGCTATATTATTTCAAAAAAAATAAAAGAAGTAGGGACATGAATCTCTTTAGTGAAAATTTAGATTTGACTACAACTCATATAGAAGGTGATCAAGTCCATCATTTTCGAAATGTTTTAAGAGGTAAAGTTACTGATAAGGTTAAACTCTTTGATGGCAAAGGTAATCTCGCTCAAGGCGTCGTAGAGAAAGCTTCCAAGAGGGAACTCGTAGTTAGGGTCGAAAATAAAGAGTCAGTGGCCGGGTTTGCTTCAATGGAGCAGCTAACGATTGGTATTCCTAAAAAGGAATACTTGGAGTCAATATTAAGAACAGCGACTCAAACTGGAGTAAGAACTGTTAACCTTGTTCAAACTCAATATTCTCCCTGGGTATTTAAAAAGTATGCAAGATTAGACAAAATACTAATCTCTTCTTTGCTACAGAGTGAGAACCCTTTCTTACCAGAGCTGCGCCTATTTGATTCAATTGAAAGCTTTTTGCAGTTAGGGCACAAGACGCTACTTTTTTCCACTGAATTACAAGAAGCGATCGATATTCAACAAGTAGAGGGTAAATTTGAAAATATCTTTATCGGTCCTGAGGGAGGGTTTCATCAAAGAGAACTCGAGATATTTAACTCTTCAGATCATATTACTTCCGTCCGCTTAAGTGCCCCTATAATGAAGGCAGAGACAGCTGCATCTTACTGCCTTGGGCTAGCGAGCTTGCTCAAATAAGAGTTTTGCTCACAGCTAATTCAGGTTTACGGTCATTTTGAATTGTGTCATTATAAGAAGGAAGATTTTTATTCGGAGAATTTATGGAAGAGCACCCAGGTAGTCATAATGAGAAAAAGCCTATAACTCTGAATCTAGATGAGTTTGACTTGGACTCTTTTGAGCTTAAGCCTATCAATAAAGGTCTGGGTTTTCATGGTGATAGAGTGCTGGATAAAGTGGTAATCAGAAAAACTGGAGTTACCGATATTGGCTTCGGTCGCTCAGAACAGTCAGCACCTTTGTTAACAGGAAATAAGTTCTTACAAAATAGGCCACAAGAACATGCCTCTGCAGGTTTAATGAATGGAGTTGAGGCCATATATGGAACTAAGAAAGAAAAAATTAAAGTAAAGCGAACTGTTAAAGAAAATATTGAGCCTGTTTTAAAAGAAGCGAGCTACTTTAATATGATTACAGCTTTTGTGATTGATTTATCAATAATTATCTTCACAACTCTATTACTCTTAGTCTCATTCTATTATATAGGATTTCATCAATTAACTATGGAAGGCTTTCAGGAGTTTATTCTTGAATCATTTATTTATGTTGGCCTGATCTTTGCTTTATGCTTTTTAAGTTACTTCTCCTTACTAGAGCCTGTGGGTACTATTGGTAAGAGGAGTCTGTCTCTTCAGGTTTGTCAAAGTTGTTCAAATGGTGCTGTAACGATTCGTCAATCGTTTACAAGAAGCTTTGTTACGCTTTTGTCACTAACCCTTGTTGGAGTTCCTTTGATTTTAGACTTCCAGAGCAAACTTTCTGGTTCTAGAGTGATTCAGCAGTAATGGCTTTTCAACTAAGTGAGACTGCGAAGGTTTTTCTTAAAAGAAATGAAGCTAAGAAAATCGTTTTCACAAACGGATGCTTTGACATTCTCCATGCAGGCCACGTTAGCTACTTGAATGAAGCGCGAGAGCAGGGTGACTTATTGATAGTTGGACTTAACTCTGACCGCTCTGTAAAGGAGCTAAAGGGAGAGGACCGGCCTATTAACTCCGAGGGGGAACGAAAATTTGTATTGGAGAATCTTAAATCAGTTGATTTAGTGGAAATTTTTGATGAACAAACTCCACTAGAGCTTATAAGAGCAATTATGCCCTCTCTCCTAGTAAAAGGTGGGGACTGGGCAATAGATCAAATTGTTGGTTCTGATCTTGTGATAGCGGCCGGTGGTGAAGTTAAAAGCTTAAAGTTCGTCGATGGTTTCTCGACGACAGGAACTATCGAAAAAATATTATCTCAATAAAGTAGAATCCACCCAAGTATTCAGTCGTAATTCAAGTAACTTAAATTAAAGACCAACTCTTTTAGTCTTCTAAGTACCTAAAAAAAGGGAAAATACTTCCACTTTTTCATTAACTTATTCTCGAGTAACCCGATACAACTCTTGCAGCACAAAATTGGGGAGCTGCAAAAAGTTAACAAGGTAGTTGGCTTCAACACAATACACGGAGGATATTATGATTCGAGGAGATTAGAGATGGGATTACGTATTGCAACAAATGTTCAGTCATTATCAGGTCAGAGAAACTTAAACGAAGTGAAGAGAACTCAAGCTTTATCATTAGAGAAGTTATCTTCTGGCTCAAGAATTAATAAAGCAGGCGACGACGCGGCCGGTTTGGCCATTAGTGAAAAGCTTAAAGGAAATATTAGAGGAGTTAAACAGGCAACAAGAAACGCAGGAGATGGTATTTCTTTAATTCAAACTGCCGAGGGTGGAATGAATGAAGCGACTAGCATTCTTGTACGATTGAGAGAACTTTCAGTTCAAGCAGCTTCAGACACCATTGGTGATAAGGAACGTGCTTTCTCTGATATGGAATTTCAACAGCTTGTTACTGAAGTAGATAGGATCGCATCTTCGACAACGTTTAATGATAAGCAGCTTCTTAGTGGAGAAGGTGATGATATGGATTTCCAGATTGGAATTCATAACGAAGAAGGAAATGATCGTATTACTTTCGCTCCTAGTGATTCTTCCTTAAAGGCCGATGATCTTGGAATTGGCGGATTATCTGTAGCGACTAAAGGTGATTCTCAGGATAACCTTGAAGCGATTGACGAAGCGATTAACACGGTTAGTGGAAATAGAGCAAACCTTGGTGCGCTTCAAAATAGACTTCAGTCGACGATAAGAAACCTTGAAGTTAAATCTGAAAATCTTGCTGGAGCAAATTCCAGAATAAGAGACACAGATATAGCTGAAGAGTCTGCAAACTTGGCTAAATCGAATATACTTTCTTCGGCAAGTACATCGGTTCTTGCTCAAGCTAACAACTCAAGCGGTGGAGCACTACAGCTTATCGGTTAATAAAGAACATTAAATTCTAATTAAACTTACCCCCTGGAATCAGGGGGTTTTTTTTTGCCATTTTTATAAAAGTGAGTAGAGTTCGATCCCAAAGAGCTCTCCAATAAGACTACAATTTCATTTTAGGGCCAGTTGCTCAGCGTCTGCTTCCCAAATATCTCAAAAAAATAGAAGAAAATGAAAGCCTAAGTATCTAATATTAAGCGAATTATCATTTTTTTAAGTATATACTTGACATTTTTACTAAAGGAATACCCGAGTTCGTCGATTAGGTATGTGTCTGACAAAAACGGTCAGTATAACTTAAGGCTAAGTATTTAGCCATGATTAGGAGAAAAAAATGGGCTTACGAATTGCAACAAACATTGCTTCACAACAGGTACAGAAGAACTTAAAAGAAGTTTCAAATGATGCTAACGCTTCATTACAGAAACTCTCTAGTGGTAAGAGGATTACTAAAGCTGCTGACGATGCTGCAGGCTTAGCAATCTCTACTAACTTAGAGGCACAAACGAAAGGTCTTCGCCAAGCAACAAGAAACGCTAACGACGGTATCTCTCTAGTTCAAACAGCTGAGGGTGGTCTAAATGAAGTTTCTAACATCCTCGTTAGAATGAGAGAACTTACAGTACAAGCGGCTTCAGATACTGTTGGAGAAAATGAAAGAGGATTTCTTGATAAGGAATACCAACAACTTTCAACAGAAATCGATAGAATTAGTGAATCGACAACTTTTAATGGTACTTCGCTTCTCAATGGAGAAGGTGATGGTGAGTTAGACTTTCAAGTTGGAGCTTTCGCAGGTGAGCAAAACAAGATAACTTTTGACTCTTCAGAATCAAACTCATCAGCCGACTCTATTGGAATCTCTGGCTCTAGTGTAGCCGATAAGAGTGATGCTGTAGACTCAATTGAAGTGATTGACGACGCCATAAACAATGTTTCTGGTCAAAGAGCGAGTTTAGGTTCAGTTCAATCTAGACTTCAGTCAACAGTTTCTAACCTTGAAGTTCAAACAATTAACCAAGATAGTGCTAGATCAGTTATTCAAGATGTAGATGTAGCTGAAGAGTCTGCAAAATTAGCAGCTAGCTCGGTAGTTAAGCAAGCAGGTATCTCGACTTTAAGTCAAGCCAATGCACTACCTAACCAAGCTCTTAGATTAGTAGGATAATGATAAGTTGGAAGGAGGAAACTCCTTCCAATTCTTATTTTTTATCTTAAGAATTAGAAAAAGAAAGAATGCACAGTTTGGGACTATAGTTTTAGAGCAATAGTCCCAATTTAAAACCAGGCCAGTACTAAGCCTAATATGCTCTAAGATAAAATGGAAAATATAGCTTCCAGATTTGAGTATTAACTAAAAAAATAATTAGAATAAAAATATATAGTTTTCAGATTGGGGCCTTAGGATTATAGCAATGGCCCTTCTGCCCCAGTAAACCCATCCTCCCTAGTGATCCCATTCGCTAGGGAGGTCTCTTGGGACTTCTTATGATATAATCTCAGCATGAAATTTATAACAATCTCAGATGTTCACATTAAAGAAGAGGGAGATTTTTCAGAAAAACTTTTTCTGAGCTTTCTGGACCAAGCTAAGTTTCTTGCAGTTGATAAAGTCTATCTTCTCGGTGATATATTTGATCTTCTGGTTGGTGGCCATTTATATTACGAGACGATCTACCCACAGGTATTTCTTAAGCTTAATCTTTTACTAAAAAGTGGTATTAAGATTATTCAACTTGAAGGAAATCATGATTTTCACTTCAAGGCCCTTATCGATAAATTATTGAAAAAGTGGCAAATGAGCCCTGAGATGTGGAAGTACGAATCGTCTCCAGTTGTAGAAATTGTTGATGGCAAGAGGATATTATTTGCTCATGGGGATGAAATTGAAATTGGGAATGAGTCTTATAAGAAATATAGAAGGTTTATTCGCTCTGGAGCGATTAATTTCTTAGCAAATAAAGTCGTATCGCCACGAATAACTAGAAAGATTGGACAGAGGGCCTCTCATAAATCACGTAAGAGAAATAATATTAGATATGACGAAAAGTATGAAGAGGAGAAGGTGCGCCCTCTTTTTAGGGCATCAGCCGTCCAGGCTTCAAGTCAGTATAATGCCAGCATCGTGATATGTGGGCATAGTCATTGCTTCGATATGCATGAAGAAGATAGTGTCTATTACCTAAATAATGGTTATGTACCTAGGACACAGAAATTTTTCTACTTTGATGGTGAAAAATTTGAATCAATCAAATTAGACACCAGCAAGTAGATTTATTACTTCTTCTCTTTCTTTTCCTATTTTAGTGCTAACGCAACTGATTGTTCTTATGAAGTCGTTAACTTGCAGGCTCTTCTTCTCAACAAAAATGATATCATCTACCTCTTTTGCAATTTGTGCCAGGTGGGTAATGGCCAAGACTTGGCTTCCTAGAGAAACTTTCTTAAGGGCCTTGGCGATCTTTACAGCTGTTTCTCCCCCAATTCCTGTATCAATTTCATCAAAGAAGAAAATATTAATAGTATCTTCAGAAGCGACAATTTGTCGTAAGCACAGAAGAATTCTAGATAGCTCACCACCACTAGCAATATCTTTTATTTTGAAAAACCCTTCTCCTTTATTAGTTTCGGCCTCGAAGTTAACTAAGGATAGGCCAGAGGTACCTAAGGAGTTAAGTTTCGTTACATCTATTTTAAAAGTAGCCCCTTCCATATTGAGTTCTTTTAAAGCTATTGAAATGAGCTTGCTCAGCTCATGAGATGCTTTCTCTCTCTTTCTATGAAGTTTAGTTGCAAGTCCATAGAGTCGATTTTCAACAGTGTCTTTTTCTGCTAAAGCTTCTTCAAGTTTTTTTTCAGCATCTTCTAGGGCTTTGATTTCTTCTTGAAACTGATTGTAGAGACTTTGGAGCTCATCAGTTTCAACACTAAACTTTCTTTTAAGTTTTTGATACCTATCGAGATCTTCAAGTATATTATCAATAGAAATTCCATTATCATCTTCTAGACTAATTTTGGAGAGATCATAGGATAAGTCTTCAGCAATACTCTTGAGCTGCAGAAAGTTTTCTTTGGAAGAATCTGTTATAAAGTGGGCAGGCTTTTCAATAATTTTTGAAGCTGCTGAAATCAGACTCAATAGATTGGTTTCTCCTTCGGAGAGAAGATCCTTTAATTGTTCTAAGTCTTTACTACTTTCTTCTTTGTTTAGTACTTGGCTTTTTAAGGCAAGAAGTTTCGCTTCACCCTCAGTTGAAGGATCTAATAACTCAAGCTCTCTCATTTGAAAGCGGAGGTAATCTTCTCGTTGTCCTTTGTCTTTAAGGGCTTCTGTTAATTGCTCAATCTTTGTTAAATTTTTCTTATAAGAAGTATAGGTAACGTCATAATCGGCTAAAAGAAGATGGTTTTCGCAGAATTGATCAAGCAAACTCATCTGATACTCTGGAGTGGTAAGCTTTTGGTTTTCGAATTGGCCAACAAGATCTACAAAATTCTTCGAAAATTTACTCAACACTGAGAGTGGGCAAGATAAATGATTCAGAAAAGACTTAGATTTACCCGTCGCATAAATGATTCGTTTGATGACTACGGTGTACTCTTCTTCGATAGGGAAGCCTAGTTCATCAAAGAAGCTTAAGAATTTTTCATCTTTTAACTTAAATTTGCCCTCTACAGTTGCGAAGGCCGCTCCTTTTCTGACTAGTTTCTTATCTGCTCTAGCTCCAAGGACAAGTTGAAATGCATCGAGAATTAAGCTTTTACCTGACCCTGTCTCTCCAACAATTCCATTAAAATTGCTGTTAAAATCAATTACTTGGTTTTCAAAAGTTGCAAAGCTTCTGAGGCTCAAGCTTTCTAGAAATAAAGATGTCATTAAAAACTCCGTCTGCCTTGGGTGAATTTGTCTTTGATAGTTTGAAAATAAGTTCTCTCTGGATTAGTGATGATTTTGAGAAACCTTGTTTTGCTCTTGCTGATCGTAATAACACTTCTTGGGCTTAGCTCCGCAACTTCTTGACCATCTAAAGTCATGATTACATTATGACTTTTAAGAGGCACCTTGATCTTAATGGCCTTTTTATCGTTGATAACAATTGGTCTATGGGTAAGGCTATGAGGACAAATAGGTGTTAAAACTAAAGCATTAACTTCAGGACTTAGTATTGGCCCACCTGCTGCTAAAGAATAAGCAGTAGAGCCTATCGGGCTAGATACAATAAGACCATCGCCACTGATATTGTAAATAAGTTCTTCATCATTTTCGACTGAAAGGCTAAATATTCTTGAAATATCATTCTTGCTTACCACAATATCATTTAAGAAAAAGGCTTCATGGGTTTTTTTCTCGTTGCGATGAACTTGTACTTTATACAGTGGAACTTTTTTTACTGAAAATTTAGTATTTAAAATAATAGCAAGTTCCTCAAAGAACTCTGACTTACTAAACTCGGTTATAAAACCAAGGTTGCCCATATTAACACCAAACACCGGGGCAGAGGTCTTTGTCGCGAGTCTGCCAAAACCAAGAAGTGTCCCATCCCCACCGAGAGTTATATTTAAATCCATTTTTTGATGAAGAGAAATAAGGTCTATATATGAAACTTTACTGGATAGGCCTTTTGATATTTTTTTTATACGTTCTTCTTCTAGAGTACTAAAGAATATTTGAATTTTTCTTTTTTCGAGCCAGCTTACTAAGTTCGGAAGAACGCTATGGTACTCACTTGTTGCTCTAGGCTTTAGTAAGATGCCTACTTTCTTTACATTGATTTTAGTTTTAATTCTTGTCATTGGGTTTACCTTCTCGAAAAATCTCAATCGCCTCGTTTAAATTTTCAAATGGCTTAGAAAGAACTATACATCCATAGGATGCTGCCTTAATGAGTACCTGCTGTGAACTATAAGCCGTAATGATGATGAACTTATTTCCTATTTCATGGATGTCATATTTCTTCTTACTTTCTTCAATTACATCAAATCCACTAATGTCTTGAAGCATGAGGTCACAAATAATACGATCGAAATTACTGCTTCTGATAGTTTCGATAGCCTTATTTCCACTACTTTCCCATGTTACATGACAACCCTTTCTTTCTAAAAGCTTTTTAAGTGATCTTGCAATAAGTGTTTCATCTTCGACGATTAAAATATTCAATTGTCATCCAGTATTATTGAGACACAAAAGGAAGGCTTATAATGAAGCGACTTCCCTGCTCTGCCGACGATTCGTAAGTCATATTCCCATCTAATTTCTTTATTAAGTTCTTACATATCGAAAGTCCTAGCCCTGTCCCTTTCTCTTTTGTTGTAAAAAAAGGCTTGAAAAGTTTTTCTTTTGCTTGTTCGGATACACCAGGCCCATTATCTTTTACAGCAATGACAACGCTACTACTATTGGACTCAATTGAAATCGTTATAATGGACGTTCTGAGATCTTCACCGTACTTCTCTTGAAGGGCTTGACTGGCATTTATAATTAAATTGAAAAGGACTTGCGAAATTAATGTTGGATTAGAGAAGATTGTAATACTAGTATCTGCTGCATCTACTTGTTTTCGTATTCCACGAGTTTCGGACTTTGTTAAAATAATAGTTTCTTGGATTAAATTAATAAGATCAAAATCTTTAAAATGATCCTCCGCCTCATATAAGTTACTAAAGTCTTTGATGATTTTCTGACATCTTAAACTATTAGTTTTTATGTCATTAATTGTTTCTCTGATTTCATCATCTAGATCTTCACTTCCAAGAAAATCAGTGGCAAGGGAGATGCCGAATAGAGGATTGCTAAGTTCATGTCTTAAAGTATTAAGGAGCTCTCCTAGTAAGGAGACCTTATAAAAATGATAGAGGTCGCTCTCTTCATCACGGGAATTATCAACAAAAATATTAAGTGTATTCTTTCCTGTTAAATTTCTCTCTAAATGATTGAAATCTCTAACTTCGCTTTCCTTGAGTTTTTCAAATGCTTGGTTTTTAAAAAGAAAGCTATCCGTTTTATCTTTAATACTTAAAGCAAGAGGTAGGCCTTCTAGGAGTTCCATTGTATTGAGTAATTTATCATCTTTATTAGATCGCAGAAGAATAGCATTAAAAATAGGCTCAAGATTCTTGGAAATACCATCAAAGGCTATAAGCTCCTCCTCATTGGGGGGAAGAAAATCATTCCTACCAAGTAATAAAATTATATTGAACTTCCTACCAGTAAAACTCTTCGCCATGAAGCTACCAATCATTTCTGAAAAATGATCAGGAAAAGATTGTATTGAGAAAAGCTTACTCTTTGATTTTTTAACTGTTGAAAAAGCTTTGTTGAATTTTTCAACAGGGAGCCTACGGGTAGATGTTTTTTCTCCGTCTATACAATACGATGTTTTAGCAAAGCCTTGTCCTTTTTCATGAGCGATAATTTGGCAAGCTTTATAACCTCTAAACCCTTCTAAGGTTAAAAGAAAGCTAGGTAGGCTCTGTAGGTTAAGTATTATGTTGTAGAGCTCTCGATATTGATTTTCGAGAAAGTACCTTTCTATTGATTCATCTACTTCTGAATTTTTAAATAAAGTATTTAATCTCTTTTTGTAAGAGCGGTATGATTTTCTACTACTGGCCAGGTGTTTGAGGTTACGGGCTTCAGTAATAAGTTCCTGTTTGGAAATTCTTTGAAGCCATTGAAGTGATGCGGCTGTTTGGGTACTTGAAACCTCAAGTTTATTGTGTGGTAAAGAGTAGGCGTAAGCTTTGTTATCTGTAGTCGTTTTAGAAATATCAAATATATCATTCCTAGGAAGATTTTCCTTTAGAAGCCTAGTTTCATTTAGGAGAAGACTAGTCTCGTGCTCTAATTGGCTTTGAGACTTTTCAACGCTGGCACTATCTTTATTTTCCACTGCGTTAGATTATCGACTAATTCATACTCGAGCAAGTCACAAAGCATGATGATGTCACCTTTTTCTTTAGCTGGAACAAGTGCTTTAAGAACAGAAAGTAGGTGTATGTCTAACTTTTGGATGTCTTCAGTAAAGGTGAACGCCCCCTTTAGGTTTCTTTTCAAAGTAGAATGGATTCTTGAAAAAAGCTGTACATAAAGGTCTAAGATATCAATCATGTCTGAGAATTCTAGATTTGCCTCTTCTATTTTATTTTTTTGATAGAGGTTTGATAGGGAAATAGTTTTATCTGTTAAGATTTTTATATAATCGTTGCAAGAG
>CALHBL010000427.1 GCA_937930825.1 uncultured Bacteriovoracaceae bacterium | reverse complement strand
TTGTTGCAACCTTTGCCGCAAAAATTCTCTTATATCCTCCGTAAACGGCTTTATCAGATCCCAAGCAAAACTATGTATTGTCGACACTCTGAATGCAGGGTCAAATTGAAGGCGATATCTAATTTCATCACATGCCGCATTGGTGTAAGTTATGATAGCTACTTTTGACCCACTATCTATAAAGCGCTTAAGATCATTTTTCTTAATATGCTCAAGAACTTTAACCAAGGTCCTTGTCTTACCTGAGCCAGCTCCCGCAAACAGTAAAAAACTCGAGGGTGAGTCTAAATTTAAATAGCGATAGATTTCTTTATCTACATCTTCAAAATCTTCAGGGAAATTGTCACTCATGACTTGACTCTACCTCGCAAACTAAAGGCTCTATTGAGAAATCTTTACTGGATTTTTTTAGCTCATCTTGTAGCCATATAAGGCCTTCATTTATATATGAAGGCACTGTCAAGTCACTTGGGTCTATATCAAAGATAACATCTAGAGCCATTTTTGCCTTGTCATCACCTAAAGCCTCAAACATCGATGCTGCGCATGCATCTAAAGTTTCTTCTTCAGAGGCTGCTTTCATTTTTCTCATCATGCCTGTTGGTGTCTCGAGGGTCCTTAAAATACTAATATTTGATAAAGCTAGCGCATCTTCAAAAGTATAAGGAATGGCCTTTTCAGTAACTTGATCCGAAAATTCAACCTCAATATCATACTGATAAGCAGCTCTTACATTACCTAAAATTTTATCTTCAGGCTCTTTATCAAGCACTTCATCCAAGGACGTAACATCATATCCAAACCATTCTTTGAGTGTATTACTTCCCGATTTCTGTTCCTGATCTCTTAAAGGTCGGGTCTTATTGTCCTCATTAGTTGTAGCATCCGTATCAGTAATTACTAGCGTAGGCAGACTAAGAGCATCTATTAAAGGCCTTAACCGATGAGCATGTGCTCCACCTACCTCTAAGATCGAAATATAACTTCGATTGAGTCCTTCATTGCCGTCGAAGTTATGACTAATAAAGTGAGGAATAAGCATCCTTTCTGCTGCCCCCTCAACTAAGATAACTCCATTAGCAAAGAATAAATCGCAGTGAGTTGTTTTTAGATAGCGAGTAACAAATTTAGCCGTATCTTCTTGATCACTTGTACGTCTACTAGCAGAACCAAAAATATCAGAAAGACCAATCACTTCAGCACTTGGCGCTCTATTGTGATCCGTTGAAGGGGTTCTTTTAAAGTAACGAAGCTTATCAAATCCAACTTCAAGAGCAATGCAACTTGAGTGACTACTTACAATCATTTGGGTGTTGAACCCTTCAGGTACATCTTTACTAAGAACTTCAAATGCTTTGCGAATAAAAACTTGCTGTACCTGAGCATGCAAATGAGCTTCTGGCTCCTCAATCAACACTAGATGCAAAGGCTCTTTAGCAACATCCTCTTCAACCCTCCTATTCTCCGCTTTACCTTTTCTCATCCAGCTGTCTCTAAAGCTGATTAATTTAAAAATCATATAGATAAGGTTTTTATAGCCTAGCCCATTATAGCTTTCAGGTAAGGCTAATAGCCTTTTTTGGTTAGGTTCAGGCCTTTGTACATCGAAAATTACTGAGGCATTATGAGCAAGACTCTCTACAGGATCTAGACTGCTAGAAAGTAGGATATCTGGATCATTAAAGCCTGGATAACCTAGACCTTTCAACTCCGTCAGAGCATCACTAAAAGCATCATTTAAACGAGTATCAAAGGTTTGCTGAGCTTGATCTATCGCATCCAAGGCTTCCACATCCTCTTTCTCAGGACGATCAGAAAGATTTAAATGGCGAGTGTAATACTGATTGAGTTGGGATGATAAACTCCCACCTTCACTTGAGTTGTTAATTGAGTATGGGTCTGAAAAGCCTCTTTGTGCCTCAATCACATCAACTTTAAACAAATCTTTAAATGGGTATGACTTTAATGCTAAGTGACTATCTAGGATAGCTTGAGGCTCAGACTGCTCTTCTACCCCTTCAGGATCAAGTAAATATGCTTTTATTTCAAAATGGGAGCCTAATTTTTTATTTAAATAATCACGTAGATCTCTAGGCCAGAGCTCTAACTTTCTTTTGGTTAAAGCTTCATCAATAGGATCAGGAAGTTCCGCAATAACCTCCTGAGCAGAATTATATTCAGCAAGAAAGTCAGCCTGAAGGGCTTCCATAGACTTGGGCTGGTAAATTAGTCTTACACCTAATAAACCGCCTCGCCATTTTAAGGTTGGCACCAAATGGCTAACTTTATGAATTTCACTAACATCGACCTTCAACCAAACATCTAAAGATGGACAGTGGGGTAACCAATCTTGTAATAGACGTCCTTCTTCAGACTCTGCGTCAATCCAGCTCTCTGCAAATTGATTCAATACTCCCCAGTTAGATAAAGTAAAGTCTGTTGTTTGAAAGCTTCGGGGGCTGCTTGTAATTCCTTCTATATGGCCTTTTGTTTTTTGATCCAAAAATACCATCAAAGCATCAATAGCTGAGGTCTTACCACTATTATTAGCCCCAACAAAAAGAGTTTCACCATCACCAAGATGAATACGGCTTGATTTTAATTTACGGTAGTTTTGAATATCTACAAATTGTAATTTCACTCGGGTATCCTTTAGATTTTACTCAAGTACAGACGGGGCGTTAAATATAACCATCAGAGCTAACAATCTGATCAATTAAGCAACACATAGTACAAGATTCGAATAAAAACTAAAACAAGCTATCCTCTTCTATTTACCTTCGTTATTAAAAAACTAAATTCTTTATAACAAGTCATTGATTATTTTTCGTATAAAAAAGGCCGAGAACTAGTCTCGGCCTTCTTAACACT
>CALHBL010000426.1 GCA_937930825.1 uncultured Bacteriovoracaceae bacterium | reverse complement strand
GGAACTGAAAAAAGAGTCCTTCTTCTTCATGGGCCAGTGGGTTCAGCTAAGTCCTCTATTTCAAGGCTTGTTAAAAAAGGTCTTGAGCACTATTCAAGAACTGATGATGGCGCCATGTACACTTTTGATTGGGTCGATGAGGAAGCACCTGAGCTTTTGGGAGGACAGAAGGTTTTTCCTTCACCCATGCACGAAGAGCCCATGAAGCTTATTCCTATTGAGGTAAGAGCAGGCTTTCTAGCTTCAATGAATAAGTCGCGGCCAGAGGGAAGTTATAAAATAAAAATTAAAGGTTCTTTAAATCCAGCAGATCGTTATATTTTCAATGCCTACATGGAAAAATACGATGGTGATTGGAATAAAGTCATGAACCATGTACGGCTTAGGCGACTTCTTCTCTCTGAAAAAGATAGAATTGGTATTGGTACTTTTCAGCCAAAAGATGAGAAGAATCAAGACTCGACTGAGCTCACGGGTGATATCAATTACCGAAAAATTGCTCTGTATGGTTCAGATTCTGATCCACGGGCGTTTAACTTTGATGGTGAATTCAATATTGCCAATAGAGGTATCGTTGAATTTATAGAGATGCTAAAGCTTGATGTGGCCTTTCTCTATGATCTTCTTGGCGCTTCACAAGAGCAGTCCATTAAGCCCAAGAAATTTGCACAAACTGATATTGATGAAGTTATCCTCGGCCACACCAATGAGCCAGAGTTTAGGAAATTACAGAATAATGAATTCATGGAAGCTCTTAGAGATCGTACGGTAAAAATTGATGTTCCTTATATAACTAGACTTGATAACGAAGTTAAAATCTATGAAAGAGATTTTAATGCAGATAAAATTCCTCATATGCACATAGCTCCGCATACAATTGAGATGGGAGCTCTGTGGTCTGTTCTAACAAGACTTGAAGAGCCTAAGAAGTCAGATCTTACGAGACTGCAAAAGCTGAAGCTCTATAATGGAAAAACTCTTCCAGGTTATAACGAAGATAATGTTAAAGAGCTGAGAAAAGAGGCCATTAGAGAAGGGCTAGAGGGAATTTCACCGCGGTATATTCAAGATAAAATCTCCAATGCTCTGGTTAAGAATTCAGAATCAGGTTGTTTAAATCCTTTCATGGTTTTTAATGAGCTTGAAGGCGGGCTGAAGCATCACTCACTTATTAATTCCAATGATGTGCTAGAGAAGTATCGTGAACTCCTCGCGATTTCACGGCAAGAATATGAAGACATCGTAAAGAATGATGTGCAAAAGGCCATAAGTGTCGATGAGAATGCGATTCAAACCCTATGCTCAAATTACATCGACAATGTTAAGGCCCATACTCAGCGAGAAAAAATTCGTAATAAGTATTCAAACCGCCTTGAAGATGCAGATGAGCGCTTCATGAGAAGTATTGAAGAAAAGATCGATATTCCAGAGTCACGAAAAGATGACTTTAGACGAGAGATCATGAATTACATTGGGGCCCTGGCCATTGAAGGTAAGCAATTTGATTATAAGATGAATGAAAGACTCCACCGCGCCCTTGAGTTAAAGCTCTTTGAAGATCAAAAAGACACCATCAAGCTTAAAACAATCATTTCAAAAGTTGTGGATAAGGAAACCCAGGAAAAAATTGATGTAGTGAAGTCGAGGTTAATTAAGAACTTCGGTTACTGCGAAATTTGTGCAACTGATGCCCTAAACTTTGTGGCCTCAATCTTTGCTAAGGGAGATTCTGCAAAGTCTTAATGGCAATGCAGATTTTCAAGTGAATTTAGGAGAGTGAAGAATGGATCATCCAATAAAGAGAGACCATAATCGCTTTAAGAATATTGTTAAGGGTAAAGTTCGTGACAATTTAAAGCAGTATGTCTCAAATGGTGAGATGCCCCTGCCAAAGGGAGATGGCACCTATAAGATTCCCATGCCTTCTATTGAGACCCCGCGCTTTAAGTTTGGTGGTGAAAGCCAGGGGGGAACTGGTCAGGGTGATGGCGAGCCAGGAGACCCAGTAGATGGGCAAGAAGGTGAAGGCGAACCTGGTGAAGGGGAAGCCGGAGAGGGAGAAGGGAAGAAAGAACTAGAAGTCGAACTCTCTTTAGATGAGCTTGCTTCTATTCTAGGAGAAGAGTTAGAGCTTCCCAATATTGAGCCTAAGGGCAAGAAAACCCTCGAATCAACTACTGACAAGTACACTTCTATCGGAACAATTGGTCCTGATTCACTTAAGCATTATAAGCGCTCTTATAAAGAGGCCTTAAAAAGACAAGTGGCCATGGGGAATTATGATGAGAATAACCCCGTCATTATTCCTATTAAATCTGATATGCGCTATCGTGCTTCGGCCGCAAAGGTTGAGTTTGAAAATTCGGCCGTTGTTATCTATATGATGGACGTCTCGGGCTCTATGGGCGATGAGCAAAAAGAAATTGTGCGTACTGAATCCTTTTGGATCAATCTGTGGCTCAAATCTCAATATAAAGATATTGAAATTCGCTATATCATTCACGATGCCACGGCCAAAGAAGTTGATGAAGAGACTTTCTTTAAGACCCGTGAAAGTGGCGGGACTCTTATTTCCTCGGCGCTTAAACTTTGTAAAGAGATCATCGATACCGACTATAATCCAGCAGAGTGGAATATTTATCCTTTTCACTTTAGTGATGGTGATAATTGGTCAAGTGATGACACTAAGGTCTGCCTAAGCCTGCTTGATGA
>CALHBL010000425.1 GCA_937930825.1 uncultured Bacteriovoracaceae bacterium | reverse complement strand
GAAGGAGCACTGAAAAGCTTTATTGAATACCGCTTTGACAGCTCACAAAGTAGAGATGATTTACTCGACATGACTAGCGGCTTGCTTAACGAAAATATCAGCGCCATGAATGATGAAGATCTAAAAAAATTTTTAAACGTAAAAGATCTTAAGCGCAGAAGGCTGACTGTTCTAGTCAAGAGCTGTGAACCCACAAGTTGTTTTCTTACTTATGTCCTTAGGTACTCACAAGGAAGCGAAAAACCTAAAGAGTTTGGTGTAGAAGTAAAGAAAATCGCAAAAATTGTGAAGCTAGGTGAAACGTGGAAGATTTCTGAAATAAGTAATATAAAAACCTATATCGACTCAAAGAAAAGCCTAGATATTTCAGCGGAAGGTGAAGCTAAGAGACCTTAGAAATATTCCCGCTAGGCTAAAGGTTTTTACTGCCTAGACCGAAAAGTAATTTGATAGTAAGCATCTAGGGAGAAAGAGTGAAAATATTTAAAATAGTACAGGTTCCAATTTTACTTGTTACTCTGGCTTCAACAATTGGTTGTAACCTTATAGAGTCTGATGATACTCCAGCTGCAGACGCTTCAGCTGACGCTGCTGGGGCTAGTGGCGCTGGCGGTTCAGCAGGGCCTGATCCATTAAACTGCCCAACTGATTATATTGAAGTACCAGGAAATGCAACTGTCGGTGCTCCCGATAACTTCTGTGTTATGAAGTATGAAGCTAGCGATAGTGGTGGTGTTCCTGCTTCTGCAGCAGCAGGCAGAGCATGGGTTGGTATCAGTCAAGTAACCGCATGGAGCGAATGTGATAGCTTAAACTCTGAAGGAGGGCGAGCTGCAATTGATAGTGATACAGGGGAGGATGGGACATACGCTCTTATCTCAAACCCTGAATGGATGGCCATCGCTAGAAATATCGAAACTAATACTGAAAATGAAGCTTTAAACTGGACAGGCTTTAGTGTTGGTACAGGAGAGCTTGTTACAGGTCATGTGGGAAGAAACGGTAAGTCTGCAAACACAGCTAGGGCCTTTAGTTCTCAAGCTCATAATCTCTTTAATTGGGGTGGTGGTGTTCTGGGAGCTACTGATGCTAGTGGAGATATCGACGGAAGGAGAACTCTATATCTCTCTAATGATGAAATTATTTGGGACTTTTCAGGCAATGTCGCTGAATGGGTAGACTGGACTCTCGGGAGCCCGCTCTCAACGAGTATGACCAGTGGAGCCGGCGGAAATAAGCCATACGATCTTACAGTAGGCTCGCCAACTGATGGCTGGTTTGACCTAGATCTTATTGATCGATTTTCTGCTTTAGCTCCGGCAGAATCACTCTTGCCAACAAACGCGAGTTATAATGCAACTCAAGCCGTAGGTAGATACTATCCAGGTGTAAACGGTGGAGCCTCTGGTGGAGCCGCAGTTCGGGGTGGTGATTACGACAGTAATAATAGTGCAGGGATCTTTGCTTTGGACTTATATTATAGATCTACCGATACAGATGCCAATAAGATTGGTTTCCGCTGTGTTTTTAGAGTGGCAGACTAATTGAGTTAAACACTCAGGAATAATATGAAAATTCTGCCCTGATAATAATCAGGGCTTTAATTTTTTAAATGAGTACCGAAAAGAAATTATGAATAAAGAAGCAGATCTTATTTCTATTCTCTTAAATGAAACGTACGGGCAACTTTCTGAAGTTCCCTGTACCGAGAGCACTTCACTCAGTGAGTATTTCAAGAAAAAGGACTCTGGTAAGGAGGCCCTACTATCTTACGAGGTTAGAGTTTTTCCTCAGTTTGTGAGAGTTTCATTTAACTCTAGTCCGCTGGATATTCCCTATGGTCTAGGCATAATTGAAGAGGAATTATTCGAAACTTCTGAAGCTTTTGAAGTTTCTCCCATCGTTGATAATGATTGGATGAATATTTTAGAAGAGCAATGCTCAAAGAAAATTTCTTGGTTAGGTTATTCTCGTGAAGAGAAGAGGCTATTCTTCTTAACAAGTTGTGAAGCTGAGGGCCTTGGTAGTTTCTCATCAAACTCTAAAAAAGCAGCATAAAAAAAGGCCCTCAAAAGAGGGCCACTAATCAAACTCTATTTTTTAAAAACCTATAATGACATGTAATAGTCTTTTAGCATTTTTGCATCTTCTTCCAGGTTAGGTGAGTTGCAAATGATATAACCTCTACAGTCTTCTTCCTTTAAAGCTTCTATCAACTCTTTCCAATTAAAGTTTGAGTCGTTCAAGTTGATATGCTTTAAGTCGCCTTTAGAGTTGGAGCTAATTCCCGAAATATGGATGTGCATATTCTTAACAGCATCAGTTCCAAGGTTCTGCTTAAGCTCTTCTAATACTTCTTTAAATTCTTCTTTAGAGTTATACTTTCCAGTTCTTGCGAAGAGGTGACTGAAGTCCATGCAGGGACGACAGCTTGTTACGTTCTTAGTTAAGCTTACGAGTTCTTCAAGGCTGCCAAACTGACTTGTTTTTCCAGTTAGTTCGGGGCGCAGTTCAATTTCAATATCAAGTCTATTGAGTCTTTCTTCAATGACATTCATGGATTTTTCAACAAGATCAAAGACATCAAAGGGGCTGTCTTTCATATAGAATGCAGCGTGAAAGGTCATAGATTCAGCGCCGCAGAGATCAGATATTTTAGCTGTTTGAATAATTCTCTCTACTGAAGAGTCAATCTTATCTTGTTCTCTAGCATTGAGGTTGATGTAATAAGGGCCGTGACTTGTAAGTGGCACTCCTAATTCATATGAAATTTTTCTTAATCCGCTTGAAACTTCTTCCTTCATTCTGACGCCATGTGCAAACTCGAGTTGCATACAGTCGAGCCCTAATTCATAGATAGTTTTAACACCCTCTATTGGATTGTTCTTCTTGAGCGTGCTATTTGGTACCCCAGCTGTCCCAAATAAGAGACGGTCGTAACGCATAAATCCCCCTGGCCTGTAATTTATCAGGTAAAATAATTTCCCCAACTCGTCATAAGTGCTTGAAAATACGTTGTGTGAGAGGTACTTTGCAGCAGCGTGACGAAACGGTTTTATAGCCCTAATAGGCTTTAATGTCTATAATCATTACGAAAGCGTATAATACGTATAAACGCAACGCGTCGCTGGAGTGCTAAGTATCAGATATCTTGCAGGTACCACATTGGTATTATTCTACTTTGGATTCTTTGGAATTCTGGGCTTCTTCTTTCTAGGTTTGAATGGGGAAGCGTATGCATTAAGCTTCGCCCTCTTGGTGCTTATTGTAACTCTACTCGTTGGAGATAGAATATTCTTAGTTCTCATAAGGGCCAAAGCCGTTGAGCCCTCGGATCAGAAGGTACTTTACAACTTGCAAAATCTAAGCTGCTTAAAAGGCATTGGAGAAGTAAGAGTTTATGTTTCGTTCTTTGTCCCAGCAAATGCTTACTGCATTCATCCCTTCTTTGGTGATCCTTGTTTGATTTTTTCAAGCCATGTTATTGAGCAAGAGAATCAACAGGTAGTTTCCAATGCAATAGAAAAAGCGATTTTTCACTTTAGTGAACAAAAACTACGGTTTGCTCATTTTGTAGTTCTCTTGATAGGTCTTCTTCAGTTGCCTAAATTCTGGCTGGAGAATATCCGGCTAGGTTATCTCTCCGTTATCTACAGCTTTCTCTTTTATCCTATTACTTTGGTAAAGGATTTTATGATGACAAATTCAAAGCTAAGTAGCTTTAGTAAAACAAAGAGTCACTCATCAGAGCTCAGGGCCGTTTATTATTTAGAAAAATTTCCTAGTGAAAAATCTGGTTTCTTGGCAAGTATTGCTGAAGACTTTAGCCTCTATCCCAAAAGAAAAATGGGACTATGGCCTTCGTTAGTGGGGGACTATAGCAGCCTATTAAACTCTTACTTGAAGTGGCATGAAAGAAAAGTCTAGTAAGTCCTTCGACTTCTCCAAATACTATCCTCTCTTCTTTACGGTAATTTTTGTCGTTATACTCTTCCAGTATTCTTTCAGCACTCTTGAAGCCATTTTTTATGACTTGAGAACTGAGTATGACATTGGAATTGGCTATAGAGATAATATTGTTCTTGTGGTTCTTGATGAAGAGTCAGATGAGTTCCTCGGGGAAACTTACCCCTATACTTTTGGAAGCCACAAACATCTCTTTGAGCGGATTGCCAATGATAAGCCAAGGATTGTTAATTACTTTGTAAACCTTCAAGAAGCTGAGTCTGACTTAGAAAAAAAGAATCTTAATTTATTTAAGAGTTCTATAGAGAACTTTATTTCCGAAGGTGGCAGCTTTCGCTTTGGAACAGATATGGACGCATGGGGTGAGCAATTGCCTCCAAAAGAGTTAAGAAATCTAGGCTATTCTTTAAGCTTAATAAATGTCGATAGCACGGCCTTTGCGAAGGATGATATCGCTCGAAGGGCCATACTAAATTTTTCAGGAGAAGATAGTCTACACTTATGGACGGCGAATGCTTATAGAAAGAGTATTGGACTAGAAGAAAATTCAGCTAAGAATATCAGGGGGAGTTATTACCTAAGAGAAGCTGATGCGACCTTTGCCTTATTTCGCTATTTCACATCTCCTCTAGTAAGTAACGAAAGGTTAAAAACAATTCCTTTTCACTCGGTAAGGGTTGGGAATTTTCCTAAGGACTTTTTTAAAGACAAAATAGTCTTAATAGGACCGAGTTATATTAGTAATGCTGCGGACTATGTTCTCAGTGCCTATGATAGAGATAATTTTAGAACCTCAAAACTCGCTATGCATGCCACGATCATTCAATCGCTGATTCAGAATAAAACTATTTACCAACTCTCTAAGAAGTTTTCATATGTTCTCTGTGTGTTAATCGCAATATTTCTTTCTATTACGATTTCAAGGATGAAGCCGACTCATGGCCTACTTATAACTGTTGCGGTTATGCTTGGCTCCCTTATTCTTGCTTATGTCCTCTTTGTTATTGCAGGGGTCTGGCTCTATGTAACCCACCTCGTTCTTACGGTCTTTGTTGTTTACTATATCTGGGTTCCCTTTAGAGCAATTGGTGAGTATCAAAGACGCTTTGCTATTCAAGAGGAAACTAAACTTTTAACTAAAGTTGAAAATCTAAAGCAAAACTTTATTTCTCTTATGAGTCACGACCTTAAAACTCCAGTCGCAAAGATTGCAGGCCTTGCTGATAATATGCTTACCCAAAGTCAATTTGCTTCACCAGAAGGGGAGAGAAACCTCAACTCAATAATGGATTCCACCAAAGAGCTGAATAAATTCATAACAAGTATTCTAGATTTAACAAAAATTGAGTCTAGAAACCTGACGCTGAATATGAGCAATAAAGACGTTAATACAACAGTTGAAAAGGTGGTAGAAAACTTGCGGTATGAAGCTTCTAGTCAAAACGTAGCAGTGGAAGTTGACCTCGGCCCCCTCTATCCCATTCAGTACGATCAAAATTTAATAGATAGAGTGCTTTCCAATCTCTTGGAGAACTCAATTAAGTATTCTGGCGTTGGCTCTGCTGTCTTTGTCCGCACATGGGATGATGAGAAGTGGGTCTATATTGAGATCAAAGATAATGGGGTTGGAATTCCGCCTGAAGATCTTGGCAATATCTTTGAGAAATTCTATCGGGTAAAGAATGATGCGAGTCATTCCATAAAGGGGACTGGTCTTGGCCTTTATTTGGTGAAGTACTTTGTCGAATTACATGGCGGGACTATTCAAGTGAGCAGTGAATTAGGACAAGGAACGAAATTTCAGATAAAATTAAAAAACGAGTAAACCAAAAGGTTGGAGATCTTTATGCATAAAGTATTAGTTGTTGATGATGATAAGGTTTTGCAGGATTCTGTTCGGCAGGCATTAGAGTTTCACCACTTCTTTGTTGATACTGCTGATAATGGTAAAGAGGCACTCAATAAAGTTACGTCCGAAAAATATGATCTTGTGGTCATGGATGTCAATATGCCAGAAATGGATGGAATAGAAGCGCTTGAGCAAATCAAGAAATATAGTCCTTCTATTATTGTTCTTATACTGACGGCCTATTCAAATGTTGGAGATGCTGTTAAGGCAGTAAAGCTTGGAGCTTTTAATTATCTTGAAAAGCCGATCACTTCAGAGAACCTAGTTGCCTTAATTAAGAGAGCTTTAAAAGCAAGAAGCCTTGTTGAAACTTCGAAATTTTCAGCTCCAACTTTGAGCCTTGGCAATGAAGATAAGTTCGTTGGCGAGTCTGATGAGATGTTGAAGGTATTTAATGTAATTTCAAAGCTTGCACAAGTGAATACTCCTGTTCTGATTCGAGGTGAATCAGGAACTGGTAAAGAGTTAGTTGCTAAGGCCATTCATTATAATGGCCCTCGAAAAGATGACAGATTCGTAACAATAAATCTTGCTGCTGTACCAGATAACCTCATTGAGTCTGAACTCTTTGGCCATGAGAAAGGTGCCTTTACTGGAGCAAGTGAAAGGAAGATAGGTAAATTTCAATACGCAGATGGTGGAACTATTTTTCTAGATGAGATTGGAGATATTAGCGCTACGATGCAGGTTAAGCTTCTTCGCGTATTACAAGAAAAAGTATTCACTCCTGTTGGTGCTAATAGAGATGTTAAAGTAGACGTTCGCGTGATCGCAGCTTCACACAAGCCTTTTGAGGAAATGATAAAAGAAGGATCATTCAGAGAAGACCTTTTTTACCGCTTAAATGTCCTTCCTGTTTACCTACCGCCTCTGAGAGAAAGGGTTGCTGATATTCCCTTTCTTGTTGATTACTATGTTTCTTACTTTAACAGCTTACATAATCTAGAAATTAAGGGTCTAAATGAAGAAGCTACGGGTATTCTCTCGACTTATAGCTGGCCTGGAAATATTAGAGAACTAAGAAATGTTATCGAGCATGCTTTTATAATTGAATCGTCTGAGGAAATCAGGCCTGCTTCTCTCCCTGATAGTGTTATGAAGGGCGCGGCCCAAGGCCCAACAGGAACTCAAGAAGAAGAGGCAACTCGAATTGATTTTAAAGGAATTCGCGAATCTGTTCTTGATAGAGAGATGACTGATGAGGATGCTGGTCAATATCGTTTTACCTTTGCCCAGATCACCGAGAATAACGGTATCAAAATGGACTTTCAGGTCGCTAAGGATTTGTTTGAAAAAGAATTTATTGTGCAAGCGTTGAAGCTCAATAAAGGAAAGATTAATCAAACTGCTCTTAAAGCAAATATTCCAAAGAAGACACTTCTTAGAAAGATAGAGAAGTATGAGATCAGTCCTAAATCTTTTTACTGATGCAAAATATATGGAAGTATAGCCTTGTTCTGGCCTTTTCCATTATCTTAGATCAGCTCTTTAAGGGCTCTGCCCAGAGCCTTGTGGATATTCCAAATAGCAGGGAGCTCTTATTTGAGCCGCTTTATTTAATTCGCTCCCGTAATGCTGATTTTATTTTCAGTATAAAATCAGGTTTCTCCGCACCGTGGACGAATCGATTATCTTTAATTGTTATTACTGGTATTTTGCTTTCTTGTTTTTGGTGGACCGTTAAGTGGAGAAATAGAAGACCCATAGCCGGATGGTCACTTTGTTTAATTTCATGTGGTTTCTTTTCAAGCTTTATGGACCGCTATTCCCATGGCTACTCTCTAGATTATCT
>CALHBL010000424.1 GCA_937930825.1 uncultured Bacteriovoracaceae bacterium | reverse complement strand
ATGAGATGCTCATCTTCAAATAATATATCTAAGGGAATGTCTTGAGGGAGAGCATCACTGGGGGCCGGTGGGGGAATCTCTATATCGATAATAGTTCCAACGGGAGGCATTCGCTTAAGTTCAAGCTTACCTTGAAAGTCACTTTCAGGTGAGAGAGTTATAAGATTCTTTTTGAAGAGTTTTGTCAGGAAATTACGGCTATAGTCGGAAATAGTAGCGCTTAAGAAATGATCGAAGCGTTTAAAATTTTGAAAATGCTCTTCAGTAATTATGACTTCACTAAAACTTTGGCCCTCTTGCGCTTCAGAGGCTGTATTACTTTCTTTGTCAGAGCTCATAGCTTAGTGTTCGCCTTTGGCCTTCTTTAAGCGATAGAGAAAAGAGTTTGCCACTAGTTCAGGATTGAGCTTTAGTGATTTTGCATATTGATAAACAAATCCGCGCACATAAACTGAAGCTGGCAGTTTTTCGAAAGCTTCATCTTCAATATAGCGGATATAAGTTTTAGATATTTTGGTCATATCGGCCATTCTACCAAGTTCAACTTTCTTGTAGAGCCGAACACTTTTAAGAAAATCGCCAGGAAATTCAGTCGCTTGTTCAATTTCTTTTTCAAAGCTTGCATCTATTTTGTAGTCAAGGGAGAATCGGTTTTGTGCAACAATCTTAGTCATTGATCGAGTACTTGTCGTTGTCGTATTTGTTTTTAGAGTGTGCTCACTCAAGTCGTCATAACCAGATGCAGCTTCTCTGGAAAAAACTCTATTCCCATTTTGAGTATTAAGGCCTCGTGCAGAGTCATACTGACTTCTCTTTGAGGTTTCGGATAGAATTGAATAAGCTTCTTCGATTAAATCAAGTACGGCATTACATTCTTCAGGAGACATCAGAGAGTACAGAGCAAGGGAGTCGGTAGAGTAAGCATTCTTTGAGCGTATATAGCCGCGGTGAATTTCTTCTGGAGAGGAGTTCTCTGGGACTTCTAAAATTTCATAGTAATTCTTAGCTGAACTATCCACTTTTGTGACCTTCCTAGACTTAGTTAATATTTAACAGTCGATGAATGATTCGATCGAAATTGCTTACAAGAGCAGAGTTTGGAAACTCCATGAGAAGTGGTCTTCTCTTTTTTACACTCTGCCAAACTGTGGCGTCATACTCGAGATAACCAACGTAATCGAGGGATATCCCAAAGTACTTTTTACATATAATTTTCATAGAAAAACCAATATCAATATCAGCTTGTGTCCTTACTTGATTGATGACTAGTTTTGGAATAAGCCTATTAATTTCAGCTTGTAACTTTCGCCCCATATGAGGGTTAATCTCTATAACCCGGGCTATTAGGTCAGAAGGGGTGGCATTGGCAGAGATTTTAGCATTCATTGCTTGATCAATAATGGGGCCAATTTCTAAAAGATCCTCCGCCATTTTAAGTTTACGGTGGTAAACAGACTTGATGAATCGATAAGTGTTTTCTATAGAAGTAGGCTCTGGAAGTGCGGTAAGAATTCCTTGGTCCGCGGAAATAAAAAAGTCCAGAGTATTGAAAGTTGTTCCTGCTCCCAGATCCAGCAAAATGAAGTCGGCGTCGAGTTCTCTTATTTTAGAAAGTATTTTAGCCTTATGCATTTGCTTCAGGTTTGCGATGCCTACATCATCTTGAGCCCCACTAATAATACTTAGGTTTTCAATTGGGGTAGGAGTAACTAGGTCTGTAAGGTTTCTAGCTTTCTTGGTAAGGTAATCTGAAAGAGTTTTTTCTGGAATAGGAACACCTAGGCATGTGTGAAGGTTTGCACCACCAAGGTCGAGGTCAATAGCAATGACTTTATATCCCATGAGGGATAAGCAAATAGAAAGGTTTGCTGTAACTAAACTTTTTCCAACTCCACCTTTTCCACCACCAATGGCCCAAATCTTTTGGTCATTGGATCCGCTCATTCGCTGTCCAAGGTTATTTTCTCGTAGGGTCCAGTTCATAAGTTCCTTCTTCTCTCGAGAGAAGATTTATTTACAGCTTAGTCTTATATGACATCATAATTTTATGACACACTCATTATAACTGTCTTTTTATTTTATGTAAGCCCATAATATTATTGGCATATATTGTCATATAGAGAAATTGTTGCACTGCACTCTTTTAGTGATAGACGGATTTTTAAGTATGTCGTATCGTATTAGAAAAGATGAACCCAATTAGTCGGGAATGTAAATGCCTAAAAATACACCTTCTTCTTCAGATTACGAAGCTAATGAATCAGAAATCGTTCTTAAGCCTAGAAATGACCTCCACCTTTTGAGGAAATTATGGCACATGGCCACTGGATTAACGGGCCTTGGACTTTACTCTTTAGGAGAGTTTAGTCAAAGAGAAACGGCGCTGATCTTATTTAGTCTTGCAATACTAGGTTTTGCAGTAGAGTTTCTACGCTTAAAAGTTAGCTTCGTTAATACTATTGTTATGAAGCTAATGGGACCATTCATGCGAGAAAGTGAAGCAAATGGATTAACTGGCTTTCCATTCTATGCCCTTGGAACATCCTTTTCACTCTTCTTCTTCCCAGAGAAGATTGCTATTCTATCAATACTCTTTTTAATTTTTAGTGACCCTATTTCAAGCTTTTTTGGAATACTCTATGGACGAGACCAAATTCTACCAAATAAGTCACTACAAGGGACACTCGCGGGCTTTGTTACCTGCTACTTTGTTTGTATGTTCTACCTTATTCAAAATGGGGCAACAGGATTCTATACTATTGCCTTTGCTATCGTCGCCGGCGTTATAGGTAGTGTAAGTGAATTACTTTCTATTTTTATCGATGATAATCTAACCATACCTGTGGTTTCAGCTCTTGGTCTTAGCGCTCTTAATGCTCTAATTCCATTACTCTAGGGCCGATCTAGTTAGTGAACAATTTTAGAGCTGAGTTCAACATTTTCATAGTCCTTCATTGCGATAGCAACTAAGGAGTCTTCACAATTTGGGTAAGCTCCCCTTAGCAGAGAGGTTAGCTGCCCAATCCTATCATGCAAGGATCGGTTCTCTAGCAGGATTTGTTTCATAGAGCGATCAGTAATGAGGTACATAGAAATATAGTCAATAAGGTGATGAATAGAATTTATAGACTCAAGAAAAGCTTCCCTCTCTAAGGAATCTTGAATAGAGTCATCAATCCAAGAGTCCAGTAAATCTCTAAGCCTTTGGATTTGAGGTCCTTTAAATTGGGTTAATTGAGAATCTCGGGTATCAGGTAATGGGCAAACATTATAGATAAGGTAGGGAAGGTTTTGTTCTACTCCAATGAGCTCGACTCTAAGTTCTCCAGAAATAAGAACTTTTATAGACCCGTCTTCCATTTCCTCAAGTAATGTAGGCTTTCCCATCGTTGCCACGGCCTGGGGTGCATAGTGCTGGTCATCATTATTTAAGCCAATAGGCTCTGCCATAGAGATGACTAGGGACTGATCATTTTCAATGCAGTCATTTATCATTTTAATATAACTAGGCTCCACTACTATCATAATAAGTTCCGTGTGAGGGAAGAACACAATGCCTGGTAGGGGAAGAATGGGGAGTTTAAGTATCTCTTTCACTCTACTATTCTAACTGGAAATACTCCCTTCAGAGGTCAAGTATTGGCTTTTTATCATAAATTCAGGTTGTTAAGGCCTGGAGCTTGTCGGGCTCCTTTTGAGCTGTCACACTAAAAGTGGCAGTTATTATTGCCTAATTTGGAGGATTTTAAAAATATGGCCTTATTCTGGTCTCTTAAACCCCACCTCGTTTCGAAGGTTTGGGGTGGAGAAAAATTAAAAACTTTTAAGAAATTAAAGAACTTTGTAGATCCACTGGGTGAGAGCTGGGAGGTTTCAAGGTTAAGTGAAGGATCAAGCTCAGTAGAGATCGAAGATTCACTCGTTTCAATTGCTGATTTAACATCAAAAGAGCAGCTTCCTTATTTGGTCAAATTCATCGATACGAGTGATAACCTTAGCATTCAAGTTCATCCTGGCGATTCATTCGCAAAGAAATATGAAGACTCAATGGGAAAGACGGAATGTTGGCTTGTTCTAGATTGCTCACCTGGAGCTGGAGTATACTTAGGCCTTAAACCCAATCTAACTCGTGAAGAGTTATCTCGTGCCATAGAGAATAAAGAAGATCTTTCACAAATGCTTAATTACTTTCCTGCTAAAAGAGGTGACTTCTTCTATGTACCGTCCGGTAGCATTCATGCCATCGGTAGTGGAGTAACTCTTGCTGAAATTCAGCAGAGTTCAGGTATTACCTATCGAGTTTGGGACTGGAATAGATTGGGCCTAGATGGAAGAGAACGTGAACTCCATGTTGAAAAAGGACTAAAGGTAATAGAGTTTGAGAATGATAAGAATAGTTCTGATTATTTCAAAATAAAGAAGAGCCTCTTCTCTACAAGAGGTAAGGTTGAACTTGTTCGCCACAGTGACTTCAATGTTGATCTCTTCAATCTTGAAAAAGGTGAATCATTAGAAATAGAGGCTCCTCAGTCTGATAGACTAAATAGCTTTATCAATTTAGGGGAATCACCTGTTTCTATCGGTGGACATCAATTAGAGGGTTATAGCTCACTTTTAATAAGGCCAGATTCATCAAGCAACCAGCTTACCTGTAAGCAATACACTGACAAAGGTTCCGAATGCTCAAGCTTCTTGCATGTCTATTAATCTTCTCTAGTCTTTTTTCGGTTTCTTGCTCAAAGAGATCGGAGCTAAAATACGAAAATAGTACCGGTTATATACGTTCAGATCGCGGTAGGGTTAGTGAACTAAGAAAAATAGATTGGAAAGTCGGAAAGTATGGAAAGGATATTGTTTCTCGCGGCTTTAGGCTTTCTTTTGAACTGCCAATTGTTGAAGAAGAAGGCTTGAAGATCCTCTATGAAAAGAAGAATGTCGATGCATGGCTTATTCGGCTGCGCAGAAGACAAGGTATTCGCAATGAAACCATGTCCTACTTCTCGTTGAATTTAGTTTCTCAAAAGCCAGGGAGCACCAAATTAAGGTTCCAGTCGCCAAATAAGGGTTCTGTCGGTGTTTACTACGCTGCTAGTTCTCTTTCGACACGGCTAGATACTCTTCCCTGTCCAGCACTAGAGCACCGGCTCTTCTTGAAGGAAAGTAGTATTGAGTCAGTTAATAAGGGAGAGCAGATGTGGATGATTTCTTCTGCTGAAGAGTCTCATATATCGGCCAAGGTTAATTTAATTAGTTATAGCCCTTTAACAGTGAACGGCGGTATGAGCTTAATGGGAGAGTACTTTGTCGATCTTGCTTTCTACAATAGTAAAGAGAAGATGAGAGTGAGCGCATTCCTACCTTTGGCAGATAAGGTTCAAGTAAATGAAGAAGCATTTGTGAAAGTAAAAGGCTGTGAAAACTTTGTGGTCCCCGAAAAAGGCTCAGGGGACCCTGTGAAGAAATTCAACTTTGGTCGTTAGTTTTGACAAGTTAATGGGTAAGTCATTTCATGACCTACCTTAGAGCGAATGACTAAGTAATCATTAACTTCTGAAAATTGATTCTTATTTTCTACATGAATTGTGTGTTTATCACCTTCAATAAAAATGACTTTAGTAAAACCTTTGGCCGTAAGCTTTGTTCTCACTGAACTAGATGAAGCCAGGCCTCTGTTAATTTTGTCAAAGTAAGGACTGGACAGTGAAACACCAGTCTTCTTTATAACTAAAACCTTGCTCTCTCTAGGTGTCGTGCAAGTTATGCTTGCAAGCACTTGAGTACTAAGGAATAGGAAGAATATTGCAACTGTAATTTTTTTCATAAGATCCTCTCTTAAATATCTTATGACTTACGTTGCAATGGGTATGCCGACTTCTTCGGTCAGGTAAATGCTTGAAATTAAGAGAGTTCTACTTTTATGACCGTCTAAATTTTGATCAGTCCTTCTAAGAGTGTCTACTTATTACACATGTAAAAGAGCTAGTTATTCATAGTCTCTTTAATCTGAACGATTTCAACTTTAAGAAGCTCACCCTTATGCTTATTTTTCCTAGCTTCTCTAACGAGCTGCTCGCGCTCCTCTTTAGTAACTTGGGTATATCTAATCCTATGATCAAGATTAGAGAAATCCTCTTCTAGTTTTTCAATTTCAAGACCAATCGTTGTGTATCTCTTTCCTAAATTATAGGCTTTTTCAAACTTCTGCTTGAGGGGCCCAGGACACTGGAATGGTTTATAATCACTCTTTTCTTTTCCTAGACGGAAGCCATTCTTTCTTTGGCAGTATTCTTTGATCCCCCTTTCATGACCAAGGTAGAAGATATGGCGAATAGAACTTGGGCAGCTCTCTGCGTTGTGTTCTGAAGCTGTGTAGCCTTTAGAGAAACCGTTCTTAAAAGTACAGTACTTCTTTAAACCTTCAGCAAAGCCATTATTGAAGCGCTCTAGTCCTAGGCAAGACTTGGGAACAAGTTTCTTATCGGCTTTTGTTCCTGCTTCCACCCCTTGAGCATGGCAGTGCTTTCTAAACCCCTTTTGATGGCCAGTTTGATAGGCCGTTACATCCTTACAAACATCTGGAATATCAGTTTCGTCTTTATATCCCTGAACTCCATTATTAAAGCCGCTCTGTGAGCAAAATAATTTATTTCCACCTATGAAGCCGAAGTTATATTCAACCGAGTCTGGAGTGATCCCGTAATCTGCACAGGCCCTAGAGTGAGCATCTATGCGCTGTCTCGTATCACCATCCTTGCCATCACTGTGACCTACGGCGGTCCAATTAGCGTGCTTACACTCTTGTTCAGATAGGGTTGCACAACCTGTCAGTAATAGAATGTAAATGGTTAAAAAGGTTTTCTTCATGGTCGCCTCCCTAGTAAGTGTAGTGATCTATGTGAATTATAGATTATAAAGAAAAAAAAATGTAATAAAAGACTTAGTAATCTTCTTTAATTTTTTTTAAAAAAAGTGCTGCTATATTCATGTGTCAAGCGGATGAACATCAATAGATGTATAGTATGATTAATGGTAGTTTGTTTTATTTTATAGAACAAACTTTCAAAACTGAAGACTTTCAAATGTTTGTGTATGGAGAGCACATAGAGCAATTTACTACCTTCCTCTTAAATTAAAATATAAAGATTTCTAAATAATTCTTCTAAGTTGAGCTAAATCACTATTTTTAGATCCTCAAAAATATCTTTATTTCTATACAAGAATCATGAAATTAACCAATCAAACCGATAAGTTATTGATGCCTACATTCGGAGCTTAAATTCTTGGCAAAAAATAAATGTCAAATATTTTTAAGTCTCTGTATTTGGGCTGAGTGCTTATACTTTGTACTATTTACTCAGAACTAATCATTGGAAGTTTTATATTAAGTGAATTTTTAAGGAGATATTAAAATGAATATGAAGAAATTAATGACACTTTCCCTTATTTTTACAGTGAACTCTGTTTTTTCTCAATCTCATTTAATAGAGAGGATGAAGAGAATAGAGCATGATCGTACCAAGTACAAATCATACCAAAACTCACAAGAAACTCTAAAGCTTAGAGCAATAGAGAGGGGAAGAAGGAAAGAGGTTGATAAAGAGAGTTTGCGAAGTGAAGCAACTAAGCTTGCCAATAGAAGAATTGCCAATGCAGAAAAAAAAGAGGCAATCGCTAAGGCTAAAGAACTCGCCTTAAGTAAGATAGCAATTGCAAAAAAAGAAAAAGCAGAAGCAATATTAAAATCAAAAAGCCTCTCTGAAATGTTAGCTGAGATAAAAGAAAAAAGTAAGATAATTGCTGCCGAAAAAAAGAAAGCCAAGGCTACGATAGAAGCAGCAAATAAAGAGAGGTTAACGGCTAGAGCAAAGCAAAAAGAAATTTCTCAAGCTATTAAAAATGCGAGAAGTAAAAAAGAAGCTAGTGAAGTTAGTAAGCTTAAGGCCATAAGAGTTGAGCAAAAAAAAGAAATTGCAAAAATAGCGACTTCTCAAAAAGCATTAAGAGTTGAGCTCAGTAAGAAAAGAGAGATTGCAAAGGAGCTTAATTTAGAGAGGAAGAAAATTATTGAGGAACAAAGAAAAATTAATAAAGCTAAGAGAGAGGCGGCCAAAAAGATCGCTGCTGCGAAGAGAGCATTGAAAAAAGCTAAAGGAGAAGCAGTAGCTAAACAAAATGCTGCTAAAAAAGCTGAAAGAGTAGCTGCTCGAAAAGCAAAGGCTGAAGCAGTAGCAGTTAAAAAAGCGGCAAGAGAAGCAGCTAAGAAAGCGAGAGTTGAGACCGCAGCAGTTAAAAAATCAGAAAGAGAAGCAGCTAAGAAAGCTAGAGTTGAAGCCGCAGCAGTTAAAAAATCAGAAAGGGAAGCAGCTAAGAAAGCGAGAATTGAGGCAGCAGCTGCAAAGAAGGCAGAGCAATTGGCTACAGAAAAAGCTAAAGCAGAAGAGCTGGCAGCAGAAAAAGCAAAAGCAGCAGAAGCGGCAAATTTAAGAGTGAGGTCTGCTATGAAAGTAATTACTAGGTAGCATTTATAATTTGG
>CALHBL010000423.1 GCA_937930825.1 uncultured Bacteriovoracaceae bacterium | reverse complement strand
GACCACTCCACCGACAGATTCCGTCCCATTCTTGTCAAGGGCACCTCTTCTAAAAGCAGGTCCAGTGCCAACAGTGGCCAGCTCTTTGATTCTAATAGGAGTTCTATTCTTTACCTCAACCACAACATTTTCAATATCCCTGAGAGAGCGGAAGAAGCCTTTTCCGCGCACTATATACTCACGATCACCATCTTCAATAACCTCTGCGCCTACATCTATATTACTCTCTTCAATGGCCTTTATAAGCTTTGAGAAATGAATGTCATAGGCAAATAACTTATTAGGATCAACATCAATTTGATATTCTTTAACAAAGCCGCCAATACTAGCAACCTCACTTACTCCTTCAGCTCCTTGCAGAGTATAGCGAACATAGAAATCTTGTAAGCTTCTAAGCTCTGCTAAAGAAAGAGGAGAAGATGAATCCTTATCATTTTCAAGAGTATACCAAAGGACTTGACCTAAACCTGTTGCATCGGGGCCTATTTTGGGACGAACACCTGATGGTAATTCTTTATCAGCTGTTGATAACTTCTCAAGAATACGAGCGCGGCTCCAATAGAAATCAATATCTTCTTTAAAGATAACGTAAATCATTGAAAAGCCAAAGGCCGAAGTGCCTCGAATATTTTCTACGCCGGGAATCCCCTGCATCAGTATACTGAGAGGATAGGTCACTTGCTCTTCAATATCTTTAGGGGATCTTCCAGGCCACTTTGTAAAAACGATTTGCTGGTTTTCACCAATATCAGGAATAGCATCAATGGGTGCTTCTTTAAGACTAAAAACTGATAGTAGAGCGATCACTACAAAGATCAGAACAACGGCAGTGCGGTGGCGAATGGAATTTTCAATGAGCCTATTAATCATTGTCCAAGCCTAGTGTTCATGTTCAGCGGGATTATGAAGGTCTTCATAACCGCCAAAGAGTTGAGCTTGAGCATCCAGAAGAAAGTTTCCTTCTATAACAACTTCTTCATTTTCAATTAGTCCTTCAACAATTTCAACATAGCCTTCAGACTCATGGGCCGCCCTTACAACTTTTGCACGGTAGTCCCTATCGGCGACCTTAACCCATACGACCTTCCTACGACCGGTATCAATAATCGCTGATCGAGGAACAACTAAGGACTTCCTCTTAAGGTCAACAGAGAGAACAGCATCAGCGATCATCCCTGGCCTTAGATCTCCTGAGCTATTTTCAATGGTAGCGCGTATCTTTAAGGTTCTGGACTTCGAGTTTAGTACAGGACTCACAAAATCAACAGTCCCGTGAACGAGCTTACCGGGGATTGCCGTGAATGAGAGATTAACACTTTGACCTAACTCAACAATAGCTGAATCTTGCTCATACACATCCATTTCGATCCAAACAGCACTTAAGTCTGAGAGTTCAAAGAGGTTCTGTCCTTCTTTAAAATACTTACCGATGGTGGCATTTCGCTTACGGACAATGCCTGTTGCATCTGAATAGAGAGTAATGACACTTGGTATTTTCTGTTTCCGATACCATTTTTCATATTGAAACTTCTTCACCCCCCATAGCTCAAGCTTTTCTTGACTCTGCTTCAGCATTTCTCGAAACTCAGGCGCTCTATTCTTAGCATAACTCTGCCTAGCAAGGAGATACTCCTCCCCAGCAGTAATTAATTTAGGGCTATAAAGATCAACGACAGGACCGCCTTTTTTTATAAAGCTTCCAGTGGATCTGACGTACACTTTCTCAACCCTACCCCCAATACGAGCAGGAATACTACTTTCTCTCTCCTCTGATTGAAGAACTGAACCCAGCAAGCGTATTTTCTTCGTCATCTTCATCGCTGTTACTTCAAAGAATGCCGGGTTAAAATGTTTTACTTGGGAAGCTCTTAACTTAACCTTTGCAATGACTGCCGCTGCTTGAGATTCTTCCTTCACCGCGATCATTTCACTTCCATCTAGTGGGCATACGCCTGCGGCATCACTGATGACTTCTGGAAAGTCTTTGCATTGCCATTTTTTGACCTCGCTCATTTCTTTACCTTTATTTTGAACTTTAAAGGTGTGTGTATTTTCGACTTCTATTTTTGTTAAGTTCATATGACAAAGGGGGCATTTACCATCTTTGGGCTCCCTTATTTTTGGGTGCATGGAGCACGTATAAAAGACCTCTGCTTCGCTAGTCTCTTCTTCACCACTATGCTCGTGAGCAGAATGAAGATTTGCCTTCTCCCTTGGTGAGCAGCTCGTAAATGCAGTAAGTAGCACCAAGAATTTAAGGGCTTTCATGAGATTAACCATCTAAATTCTCCCCTAGTGTATACTTCAAGGCAACCCTACGCTGATCTCTTAAGGCCTTAAGCATAACCTTTCTCATTAGAATTTCCTGTAACTTCAGCTCACTTTGCAAGAGTTCAATATATGTGCTTCCACCATAGCGATAAGACTTAGCGATTATCCTTCTGGAGTTTTGAGCGAATTTGATAGTTTTAGTATTCATAATAGAGAGCTCTGACTCTAAGCTATTCAATTGGCTTCGCATGAGGGCGACTGCTTGTTCCTTGGAGCGCTTATAGTGCTCATGTTCTTTTATAGCAGCGTATTTATGCTGGATAGCGCTTTCATTATTGGCGTACTTATCATTTGAAAAAGGCAGGGGAAAACTAATGGCCGCAGAGATGAGATCTCCCTTTCCATCAATATTGGCCCTCTTCAATAGAGCAACTGAAACAGTAAGGTCAGGAATATAATTAAGTTTTGAAGCACTAAGCTGTTTTTCCTTGGCCCTTATATTCTCTTTAAAGGCCATGTCTCGATAGTCGTCCAATTGAGATTGAGTAACAAGACCCTGCCAAGGGATGGAACTCTTTGAGACCTCTGTTTGACCTACCAGATATTTTAGCCTGTCTTTAATTTGTGCCTTTTCAAATTTCTTTGTACTCAAACTACTTTCAATCTCTGATTTTCGTATTTCAATATCTAAGACTGCTTGTTGCCCTGTCTTACCGTTTGCATAGAGTTTCTTACTAATGGCCAATATCTTTGCAATCCACTGGGCATTCTCTTTTAGAATTCTAATCTCACCTTCTATTCTTCGCTCGCTAATCAGAATCTCCCAAAGCATTTTGTAGAGAGCTTGCTTCTGATCTTGAGCAGAGAATTGTAACGACTGCGCCTTAGACTCCATCGCTTCCCTCAAATTACCATACTTAGGCGTTAAAGCGACCTTGGTCGAAAGACCCAGCTCAACACCAGTCATCGGAAATTGATCATCTCTTAAATCATCTAGGGGAAAATTCTTCGCCGCAATTTTAAAGTGTGGATCTCCCCAAGAACCTTTCGTTTTGGCCATACTCTTTATAGCGTTAGACTTGGCCTTCTTCTCTAAAACACTCTCATGTTCTTTGATCAGCTTTACAGCTTCTTTAAAAGTAACTGAGGCCTTCATCTGAGTGAAGGAGAAAAAAAATAAGAATGGTACTAAAGTCTTCATTTCTCTCCTCTTAGGTTAGCTTGGACTTCTTAGTCTAAGACTTAGTCGATTTCTTAATAAGTTCCATGATTTCTTTTATTTTTTCTTCTATATCAGCTTTAGGGCCTGAGCTTACAGCATTCATCAAACAGTGATTTACATGCCCTTCTAATATTAAGAGCTCAAGACTTTTTAAAGCACTCCGCGCGGCCTTTATCTGAGTAAGGATATCGACACAGTACTTGCCTTCTTCCATCATTCCCTTCACGCCTCTTATTTGACCTTCAACTCTATTCACCCTTGTTAAAAGAGCTTTGTGATCTGCACCCAATTTTTCTTTACTCATTAAAAAACCTCTTAGTTATCAATCATGCCACTATATTAAATTCCTAATGCGAAGACTATTTGAAACCACAGAGATACTACTTAAGGCCATCGCCATACTCGCCAAAATGGGAGGCATCATTGGCCCATCAAAGAGAATAAGTACCCCCGCTGCAATCGGTATAAGAAGAGAATTATAAATCAACGACAAAAAGAGATTCTGCTTTATTATCGTCATCGCTCCTCTTGAGAGTTTTATAAAGTCTAATACCTTAACGAGATCTCCTTTTACTACTGTTACATCTGAAGCATTGATCGCGGTGTCTGTCCCTGTTCCCATTGCTATAGAAAGGTCTGCTTTCACCAGCGCCGGGGCATCGTTAATACCATCCCCTACCATGGCCACAACTCTTCCTTGACCTTGTAACTCTTCAACCTTTTGGGCCTTCATAAGAGGGAGGGCATTACTGATGTGATGCTCTATACCCAACTCTCTTGCCACCAGATCAGCGATAGCTTCATTATCACCCGTGATCATCCAAGTCTGAATGCCCATTTCTTTAAAATGCTCAATCGTTTCTCTAGAGCTTTCTTTAATTTCATCACCAACAATCAGTGTACCCACATGCTTCTTATCTTTAGCAATAAGAATAAGGCTTCCTATCTTCGATGACAGAAGATGAGGATCAAGATCAAGACCATGATCTCTAAAGAGTGCCTTATTCCCAATAGTATATTCACTTTCTTCCATCTCAGAGATGAGGCCTTTTCCTTTTACTACTTCAAAACTATCCGGCTCTCCTAACTCTAAGTTCTGCGTGAGGGCATAGCTCACAACGGCCTTAGAAAGGGGGTGTTCAGAAAATTGTTCAATTGAAGCAACGTTTCTTAAAACATCTTGTCTTTTTTCTTGGGCGAC
>CALHBL010000422.1 GCA_937930825.1 uncultured Bacteriovoracaceae bacterium | reverse complement strand
AGAAGCTTTGATGATTGATTTGGAGTCGGATAGCTTTAAAATGGCTCCTCTGTCCATGAATCATTTTGGAGGTAGCCTGTTCTTAGGCTTCTCGATTAGTGATGGAAAGCAAACTCTTTGTATGCCTTGTATAAAAGATGGCAATTATAATACTTTTGATTATGGAATCTTGAAAAATGATAGCGCTCAATCGTCTGGTTTTGCAGTGGGTGGTAGGTCTTTTAAAGAAACAAAGCAATTTAGGGGTATAGAAAAATGTGATGAAGAAAAAACTCTTCACATTAAATCTAAATTGATCTGCCCGACCCTTATTAAAGCTTACTTAGATCAAAGAGCTGAAGAGTTTATAGAAAATAAATACTATGACTCAAGGCAAATTCCTGAAAGGTGGCATGAAGGCTTCTCTAAGGCCATCCTATTTGGAAGGTACGAAGCGGTAGGGGAGCTCTTTTTAAACTTTGATACAATTGAAGACTGGGAGCACCGAGAAGTTGCGGAGACTTGCACTACTGATTCTGGCTGGAATGATTTTACAGTAACTGATGTGGAAGAAGAGTATCGTGTTTGCGTAGAAAGAGCTAAGGGAGATCAAGATGCAGTGGTCTCAGAGTCTTCGAGTAAGAGTTGTTATAATTATCTAGGAGAGAAGTCTCTTAAGGTTTTAGAAGTTGTTGCCTCAAAGCAAGCAGAGCTTATGATTGTACTTATTGAAGAGCTAAAAGACTCCCTAAGTGAACTATCTGAAGAGGATAGAAAGTTTTGTGATGATACGGCTCAAAGGGCCAAAGCAAAGAATAGTGTATGCAATAAAGTTTATAAGTCTTTTAAGAGGTACGGTTGCGGAGAGATGATTTGTAACGATGATGGAAGTTCAGATATTAAGCTCTCGTATTAGATAAAGAGTACTCCTGTTTGAATTTCTTACCAGTAGCGGTATATATAAAAAGTTTACCCTCCAACTTTCTTAAACTTGAGTGAACTACTCTCTAGAAGTTCAGAAACTTCCGGAAGTTTTTCTCCATGAACTTCGATAATACCATTCTTATAAGATCCACCAACGCCTAATTTCTTCTTAATAGTCTTAGATAACTTCTGACACCACTTCTTATTATTGGGTAGGCCAGTGATCTCTATTACGGTCCTTCCTTTGCCTGTTGTAAGCCTGCGCAGGCATAGCACTAGTATTGATTCATCAACTTCCTCTTGAGCGTCAGGAGCCCCTTTCTTCTTTCTTAAATCACCTTCTTCATCAGACCATACGAGTTTAGCGTCTTTCAAAGTATTACCCAATCCTTTTACTCTCTTATTGATGTCACTTTCATAAATAGAGGTAGGTCATTAATTTCACATAATTTTTTTTGTAGCATGGTTTACGCTTTCTTGCTAACCTATTGGTAATTCAAAGAACGAAGCCTCAGACAGGGACAAATTTCACGGAGGAAATGGTATGAGTCTGACTAAAGCCGATATCGTAGAGAGAGTATATAAAGAAGCAGGTTTTTCTAAAAAAGAAGCTGCTGACCTTGTTGATCTTGTATTTAAAATTATAAAAGATACTCTTGCTCGCGGAGAAAAAGTTAAAATTTCAGGTTTCGGAAACTTCTCGATAAGAGATAAGGCCACACGTGTCGGGAGAAATCCTCAAACAGGTGAGGCGATGGAAATTTCAGCCAGAAGAGTTCTTACCTTTAAGCCATCCCAAGTATTAAAAGAAGATGTGACTGCTCGTTATTCACATAGACTTGATGATAAGGGTAAAGAAGACAAGACGATAGCTGCTAAAGAGGGCACAAACAGGGCCTTAACGAGCTTCATGAGTAATTCAGAAGAAGATGATATCGATAATGGCGATTTCTACTAATTCAGTATTAATATTTTCAAGGATTTTGCATGCAAAATGTCTTAGAGATTCCTAATAAATCACATTTTAAATTAAATGAAGTTTGTAGCCTGACTGGTGTAAAGCCCTATGTTCTAAGGTTTTGGGAGTCAGAGTTTGATGATATTACTTCTGAAGTATCTCCTAGTGGCGAAAAGATTTTCTCTGCTAAGAATATTGAATCTATAGTTGCCGTAAAAGAACTCCTCTTTACTAATAAGATGAATATTGAAGAGGCCAAAGCGAAGATGCTTCGCAATGCTATTATTGAGCCAGATGATGATGATTTGTCCTTTGATGGAGATCAAGATTACTCAGTGAGGCGAGCAACTCTTGAGGAAAATGATCTTGTGAACCTTGCGCGCGCTAAAGAGCTTCTTAAGGAAATAACACTCTACAACTAAATTAAAGTGAATCAGCTAACGCTTTTATTGGGGTCTCTAGTTCCTTGTCTTCCAATTGCCGCAGAAGATAGCTATTTTCTGACTTAGCGAGATCTTCTTTCAGAATGCCACCCATCTTTTTAAAATACTCCCCTAAGACTTCAGACAAGTAGTAATCAGTACAATTTCTAATAAGAGCATGGCCTTCTTTTAAAGAATGAAAGGCCTCTTTAGGAAAACGAAGAAAGGGGTTAACATCTCTTTCATGTTTAGAGAGTTCCTCTGTCAACTCACTCAAGTCATCTAAGAGTTGAAAAACTATGCCTATATTACTTCCTAAGCGGAGGGTCGCCTTAATCTCAGTAAAGCTTATTTTCTGCTTACTGGCCGCCCATTTACCTGCTAGTAAGGAGGTCTGGATAAGTCTTCCCGTTTTAAGTTCATGAGTCCTCAAGAGGGAGCTAAAGTTTTCATTAATAAGTCCACTTAAGTCTAGTACCTGACCGAGAATAAGTCCCTTCGCTCCTAGGGCCCAATTGAAAATGGCCCTTAAGGTGTAGTGCTCATCTCCACGGCACTTACCAATAAGTTTGTGACTATGATGAAGAAGGGCGTCCCCTGCAAGGACGGCCTGCCACTGACCAAATTTCTTATGTGTAGACTCTCTTCCTCTGCGGTAGTCGTCATCATCCATACAAGGCAAATCATCATGAATAAGAGTGTAGGCATGGTGAATTTCAAGTGCACTTAGAATGAGGGCGATATTTTGCTCACTACTGAGCATCGATAAGTCTAGTGGCCTATTAGGGTTTTGATCTAGGAAAGAGGCCAAGGCCAACTTAGGGCGAAAGAGTTTTCCGGCAGGAAGAACACCATAATTTAAGATGGTGGAGAATTCTTCAAGGCCGCAGAGTCCGAGCAAATGTTCTTTAAGGTTCTCGGCAATGGTTTTTTGGAGTGATGAGTTCATAGGGCCCTTTATACTGAAACCATTTTCAGTTTTCAAGTGACTGAAAGAAACAGGCCCAATAAAGATTAAACAGGATCAACAAAGATAGGTTGCGGAGCAGCAAAACTTCCTTTTAATTGTAAGAAGTAAAAGCCATCCTTCTTCTTCTTACCATTGAGCATGATACGTAAAAGACCAATTGAATTTAGAATCGAGTCATCAATCCTAAGTTTTCCCTCAAGGTTCAAGGTAGAGGAATTGATATTTCTTAAAGAGAGGATGATACTTCCTTTGAATTCTGCTTGAATTTTGGATTTACTATCTCCAAGTCTTAAAGCTTTTATATGAACTTTCTTCTTGGTAATAGTACCGGCAAAATCTAAAGTACGCAGGGCCATCATTGGGATAGAGAAGCCCGAAATATCTTGGGAAGGTATCAGAAGATTCTTAGAGCTAAGTCTGAAGTTTCCTCTTTCGACTTGCTTTCTTTGAATACTTTGAATGTCATTGAAGTCAAAGTTACCTTGTACTTTAATGTCACCCTTCAAAAGATTGGAGAAGGGAAGAAATTGATTTAGAAATGAGCCTTTGATGCTCGTATTCTCTACCTGAACTGAATGGCCACCAATAGCTATCCGAGGAAAAATATTGACCAGGGCATCTTTAGACTTTGCATGAAATTTAGTTTTAATTCCTATCGGCCAAAAGCTTGGCATGGTAATTTTCAGAATGGCCTCATCAAAGGAGATATTCTTACCTGGGCTCCCAAAGCATCGGCCAGCTACCGTAGGGTGATCAAGGATAACTTTTGGCAAGAAGTAACCTATATCCAGCGACTGATAAGATATTGGACAGGCCCTATTCTTATCGATTTTCTCAGCAATCATTGGTTTTATTCCACCACTAAATGGAAAATTGAGTAGGAGCGCTCCTGCAAAAGCACAGAGGATGGTGACCATAAGAAGTGTAATTGTCTTCTTATTGAATACATAAACCTCATCGACAACTTTCGTTTCGGGGATTCTACTTGTGCGCTCTAGCTCTTTTGAATCTTCGCTCACGGAGTATTTCCCGCTCTTGCAAAGTGATAGAATTCAATCTCACCAGAGAGAGTTTCACTCCCTTTCTTAAGGTTGATTTTTTGAACTCTAACTCCTTTCTTTATAACAAACTCTTGTAAGAGCGCACTTAGCTTATTGGTTGAAAGTTTTTTAAATCTTATAGTTGCCTGTGTCTTTTTAAGACTTCCAGAAGCTGATTGAGAGTAGTCTTTAAGTGCTAGTGCTGAAGATTCAATACTAAATTGAGAGGAAAGATCAGAGAGTTGCTTATTGAGTGAGGTTTGACTGCCTAAGCTCATTGAGCTAACCAGATTATCTCCTATGCGGGAGACCTTAGCCTGTGATTCATTCATCTGTGCAATTTTCTCAATGAGTTCTTCTTTAGCAGTGATTCTGCTTCTCACACTCAAATTTATAATAAAGAAAATGAGAAGAATTAAGAAGGGAATTGCTGTTATAAGATATGTTATCCCCTGATTGGCAACCTTTTGATATTCATCAGGGAGTCCTTCAAGGGAGCTGGCCGCTTGATTAAATTGGGGTGATAACTTTAAATTATCAATGGCTTTGAAAATGGCCTTGTCTAATTTCTTGAAGAGACTTTCTCTCACTTGGGAGCTCCAAAAGAAAAGTTGAGGTTAGTACCTTTCGTTTTCATGATTAGGTTATTAAGTGTCGCTATTTTTAAATTCGCTTTGAGATCTTTGAGCGATTTCTTATTCTTAGCGCTGAAGACGCCACTAGAGAACTTACCATCTGAGTTGAACTCTATTAATTCCATTTCGGGGTTCTTAGTAATCAAGTCAAAGAGAGTGAAAAGTGGTGAGAGGGCATTCGTATCTTGGGAAGCTTGGAGAGTCTTAACTTCTTGAATAACGGCAACTTCTTTCTTCTCCATGATCTTATCAATCTTTGTCAGATTATTCTTTTTGACCTGCTTATAGAGGTTTCGAGAAAGGCCTAGGCGGTTACTTGCCAGGGCCGCTTTAACTTTCTTCTCGACACTTTTTTCTCTCGACTTTTGCAAGGATGTATCAACTCCGAGAATAATACCGAGAATAACCAAAATGATAAAAGCTCGGTTTAAAATAAAGCTGGCAGAGTGCATGGGGAGCATGAGGTTAGCACCTGTTGAAAAGTCTCCTTGAAGAAAGTTGCCTGGTTTAACTTTAGAAGTTAGCCCTAGCCCCATTAGGCCGCTGAGGTAGTAGCTCCCTTCATTGGCAGAGAGGAGTTCTTTTTGATCTATAAGTGATTCCCCAAGAGTGAGAAAATCAACCTTAACTCCAGCATGCTGGGAGAAGAAGTTTCCGATATTATGAATATTACTACTGCCACCAGTTAGGAGGACATTATCGATAGCAACACCATACTTTACTCTAAAGCCCAGTAGCCAGCGTTTGAGGTCTAGTGCGAGGGGAGTCATGGTCTTCTTCATGATGATGGCAAATTCTCGTTGATCTTCAGAGACTTCTGCGTATTGGGCCTCTGTGAGAAAGAAGCAGTTTTGGTGCTTATAAATAACAGCTTCGTTCAAAGGAATTTTATAGGTTTCCGATATGACTTCGTCGATACTTGAGCCTGCACAAAAGCTATAGTGATGACTGATGACTTCACTTTCAAAAATGATGTAGCACTTGGCCGTCTTATGGCCAATATCTAAGATGGCCAGTGGCCCAGCAATATTCTTATGCTGGGTGTAGGAATTCATTATAGAAAGTTCACTTGAAAGTATCGTTGGTAGTATTTCTTGCTGATCAAAGAGGTTGTAATACTCTGTGAGCTGACTTTTCTTAGTCACATTGACCAGGACAGATGTATCTGTTCCTTTCTTGATTTGTTGTGAAAAGTAGTGAGCGTCACTGGATGAGAAAGGAAGGTTTTCATCTAGTTGAAAAGGGATCATGCTCTCTATTTTCTTTTTTTGATTTACCGGTAAGAGCATCTGACGTGAAGTGATATATTCATTGGGAAGTTGCCAGATGACTTTACCATCAAAGTCTGTGGGAATAATATTTTTGATCAACTGGCATTGAAGAGAAAGGTCATCGCCTTCAGGATCTATTTCCTCTCTCAATTCCTCAAGAACAAATTCACTCATGTCCAGTAGAAAGAGCTGCTTCTTTTCATACTGAATAAACATGCTTTTAATAGAGTAAGAACCAACATCTAGCGCCAAGTATTTCATCCTAGTATTCTACCAGACTAGACAACGGATTTCCTCAAATTTTTGTCAAGTTTGATGCTCAAAATTTCTGTGACTTCATAGAGGGAGAAGAGTACCAGCAATGATAGAGACTTCTTTAGTTGATAATTTTAGTCGACTCTATACTCAACGATTCTGGGGGGCATTAATTCTAACTTGAACTTCTTTGGATCCTGATTTGGTTCTGGAGTGGGTGTTGGTGCTGGGCCACCGCCTAAGGTGGGAGTTGGAGTGGGAGAGGGAACAGGCTTAGGTGGCTCAGGTTTAACGGGAAGGTCTATAAAAGCCGTTATCTTGACCGTCGCAGTGTTATAGCTGGCAGTGCTCTCAACCCGGTAGAGTTTTCCGGCCACTCCAAAGCGAAGATTCGCAGCTTCAAATTCTTTCTGTCTTGCTTCAAACTGAGCATCACTAACGATTGCAAGTTTATTGACTACTAGTGTTTTAAAGTCCTCTACAGATTGAAAGGGGCTTGGCGCTTCTCCTAGCTCGTCATCACCGTCTCTGGCCCTGAAGAATTCTCCACTTTGGACTTCAGTAATGTCAGGGAAGAGTAGGCGGAGTGTATTAGTATTAAGTTCGTTAAGAGCTATAAAGCCAATTTCGTGCACAGTGAAACGATCTTTGACAAGGTCGATAATAACCTCCGGCCAGCCGGCCAGTAGATAGAATTCATCCAAGGAGGTCATTGGGGCATGCTTGGCAATGGCGCCTTTTTCTTGATAAATCGACTCTATTTCACTGAGAACGGGATCATCTATACTTTGAATTGTTTGCCTAGAATTTACAAAGTATTTAAGTTCTTTTAGGAGTGTGTCGGCCTCTAGAGCAGAGTAGTTCTCATTGAAGGCATCATCCTCTTCTCTTTTTAAGCGGAGCTCTTCTTCAAGCATAGAGAGTATTTTACCTTCAGTTATTTCTAAAGGAGTCTTCTGTTGATTTTGACTTTGACCTTGACCTTGACCTTGACCTTGACCTTGGTCACCTGTACTGGTGCCGGAAGAGGGCTTTACTCGTGGTATTCTTAAATTATTAGGGTTTAAGAAACCTGAGATTTTATTAACCACAACATTGAGACTTCCTTTGATAATAGTTCCATTTTCGAAATCCTTCAGGGCATTCTTTTGAATGAGGCCAGCTTTCTTGGGAAGTGGGATTGGGTAAACAAAGGGCTGAGTGAGAATCGAATCAATTTGACTAGGCTTCACTGCGGATTGTAATGACTTATTCTGTTCAAGCTTATTCCTTGCTTCTTGGTAGATTCTCATTTTAGCTAAAGTAAAGTGGATACCTGCCTCGGCCGTTAAACTGGCCTGAGAACGATCTTGTGAATTATAAGCTTTCAGTTGATTGATCTTTGTCTCAAAAGTGAAGTCAGCAAGAAGATAAGTAAGAATCGCAATAGAACCCATAACCATCAGGAGCGCCATTCCCCTGTCATTCTTTATAATCGTTCTTAGTCTTTGGTTGGTCATTGAGGTGGCCCCTTTGGGTTTGGAGCAGTGCTCGTCTGTTTCTCAGTTTCGTCTTTAATAGCATCAAAGAATGGCCACATAGGTCTGAAAACTTTAATATTGGTTCGTTCATTTCCGTTAGTATCAAAGGTTGTGATTGTAAAGCGAAAGGCCCGAGGAGTGTCTTGTTCTTCGTTACCTAGCAGTCGTAAACTATCGACCCAGTCTGCTCGTTTTCGACTCCAAAACTCAATGATGAGTTCTTTGACTCCTCTTAAGAGAACTTGCGGTTTAGCGGCTTCAATATCTAAATTAGGATCATAAATCCCTTCAGCAATAC
>CALHBL010000421.1 GCA_937930825.1 uncultured Bacteriovoracaceae bacterium | reverse complement strand
AGAATAATTTTGAACGACTCTATCTCCATAGGGAAGAGTACTTAAAGAAGAACTCCAAGAGTTTTGAGCATCAGCACTTAGGGGCCGATAGCTAAAGCCCTGTGCTTGTTCAACTCTGGGATAGAAGAGCAGTGTCATCGCTCGTACTTCTCTTTGCATCTCAGTTGCTGCATTGAAGAAAGCTCTTAAGGAAATAACTTGTTCGTTATATGACTTAGGAGCATCTAGTACATCAGCGTCTCTACCGCAAGATAGTAGAGCAATAAGTGAAATGATTGTGATATTTTTCATTATTTTCATTATAACTTCCTAAAAGAATAGGCTCATATCTACAGCGTAGAGGCTATCGTTAACAACATTTTCTCCACCAAGAACTCTTGTATGAGTAAGAGCAACAGCAAGAGGAACAGGAAATTTCTTCTGTTTAAAGAGGTGAATTGTATTGTAGCCAAGACTTGCTAGAGCTGCATGCATTCTTTGCTTAGTATCTTCACCTAGCCAGTAGTATCTGGAATCACTAAATTTATCCCCGGTATAGCGATCTCTTTGGCGCACTTGAAAGTTATAACCAAGGGCCGCTTGAAAGCCTTTATATCCGTAGCTAGCAGCTCCTGCTAGCATCCAAATATCGCCAAGCTTTCTCTTTGTCACCTGGTCGATATCCGCTGAGAGTTTTGAATCTACTCTAGTAGGGATTCTCTCAGCATTTCTATCAGGTAGCTGTAGTGTATAGAGAGTACCGACAGTGAGAGTTAATTTCTCATTAAGAAGAAAATCATAATCAGCTCCAAGGACAATATCTGTCTGACCATCCCCTGAAATTATATCTACGGCCTTATTAACATTCTGGTCACGACCAGTAGGAAGAGTTACCCCTCCAGTTAATGTAAGTCGATTCTTTTCATTATTGAGGGCCTGAAATTTAGTGAGAATACGAATGTCTCCAAGTTCAGTTTTATTTTCATTTTGAAGGGGATCATAATTATACTCTGCCAGCTTTTCATTAATAGGTTGGTTCATTTTTTCAATAAACTCAACAACCTTAGAGCTCGCTCCCTTTGACTGAATATCTGCAATCATTTTCTTATGAAGGGTCGCATTCTGCTGAATAACTCCGGTATCAATATTAACTGAGGATTTTAGAATAGGAATAACAGTTGCTACAGTAATTCTCTTTGTAATTCCCCAGGCAAAAACAGGGATATGAGCATTTACTTTAGCATTGACCTGTCCTGTAGTATCTCCAAAAGATTCGCTAAGGTCAGCACCTAGGGCATTCATAGTGTCTTCAATGAGACCTCTTTGAGCTGGGTCTGTTTCACCTTCAATAATTTTTTGAAAACTTAAGGGCTGAAAGAAAGGATCAGCAAGAACAACATTCTGACCAGTTTCATCAAACTTTCTTGAAGCATTAACGATGGCCCCTTTATAGGAAAGATTTCTTACACCCTTAGGCAGTACTTTTGCCGTGGGAAGAATAAAGGGAGTTTGAATTGGGTTTGCCACGGTCCTCATCACTACTAGAGTGGCAAGAGCAACACCGATAACCTTTTTCATATAATTGTCCTATCGTAAAAAAATTGGGGAGCACTAAAGGCCCCCCAAAAGCTAATTAACAGTTTGAGTCTGCCCAAGCATGAATATCTTCTTCAAAGTCGACACCATTGATGAACTTTTCAATGTCAGTTTTAAATTCAGGAAGAAAGTCTGGGTTAATTTCTAGAATCTCTTCATCAGTTAAGTCTTGAAGATCACTCATTCCAAAGTAAGCATCACAGAATTGGTCTCCACGAACTTTTCTTGCAACTAGCGTATCAAGATAGAAGAGAGTCGTTGTTGAGTTTTCAGCTGTACCATAGTCTTCATTGAGAGTGTTCTCATAAGCATATTGAAGATCTCTTAAAGACTTCTTCTTAGAACCACCATGAGTAAAAGGCAGCTTCAACCATGCACGGCCAAGAGTTCTATAAGCTCCATAAGAAGCGACAGTCTCATCATTGGCCAGAACAGCATCGAGGTGCATTTTCATATTGCCCCACTGACCAAGACTTGCGAGAACTCCACGAGCTTCGGCCCATTTTCCCATATTGATAGCAGAAGTATAATGAGCTTCTGCAAGTGCTGATTTAGTATCATCACTATTGTCCATTGGAGTTGCGCCAAAGCGATCTCCTTCTTTGTTAATTAAAGTAATGGCCGTATCTGCGATCTCAAATGCTTTCTTATGAAGTGACTCTTTTTCTGCAGCTGTCTCAACTCTTTCAGCGTAGAAGTAAATGGCCAGGCCTTCAAGAGTGAGCATTTTGGCCTGAGTTACTTTATCGCTAGCTTGAGTTGCTAGAGTTGCGTAGTGGTCTGCGGCCTTAAGTGCATTTTCTATGTCTTGACCTCTTTGGTTATAGAGATCATTGGCTTCTTGAATAGTTATCGCTTGTGCCTGTAAGGCGATAGCAAAAAAACTCGTCATAATGATTTTCTTCATTTTCCCTCCAATTTTAGGAATATTAATTTGTGGATTAAGTCTTTATAGGTTTTCAAATTGACTTCGAATAGGCGTTGTCAGTGATTGAGAATATTTTTCTTTGTATGTAAGGAATTAATTCCTAAGTAATTGATATTACTAAGATTAAAAGAACACTCGTTCGGAGCAAAATGGCACTAATATTGAATAGTATAGGCTAAAGAAAGGGTATTTGGCTTCTCAGGAAGCCTTTTAAGTAACCTTAGCTGCAATTAGGCGTTAAAACTTTAAACGGGTGACCAATAAAGAGATGAAACTACACGATTTGATTCTTATAGCATTCACTTACCTGCTTATTAGCTGTGGAGCTAAAACGAATTCACCTTTCGTTGTTGCTACCAGTTCTCCACTTCTTCCAGGTTTCAATGAAACAGGATGCCAATCACCGGAGCAGAGTGATCTTTATAAGAGTTCCTTAGAACTTTCAAAGAAATTAGAAATATTTAGTCATTTCTATAATACGAACAGGCCATTAAATTCCGAGGAAATTCAGCTCTTCAAATCAAAGTCTTCTAAACTTTTTTTAAAATCATCACCTCTTGATCCCCTTATAATGGGGGAAGCAAAATTAAACAAAGAATTTTCAAGCCTTGTGGTACGTTTTGAAAATATAGTCGGAAAAAATACCTATGAAAAATTAGGAGTAGTTGAAGCAAGTGAGCTACCGGGCTTGGTCTTATCCAAGGAAAATACACTTTCAATTGATCAGATATTTACAGAAGTACAAGAATTAAAAATTAAAAGCTTACGTTGGCAATCACTTCAATGTTCACTTAAGGAGTTATCCCAAAGAAAATCTAAAGACCTTAGAGGCTACTTTGCTTATCTTAAAGAGAAGAATAACCCTGACGGAGTAAGGAAGAGACAAAATAGTGCGGCGATAAAACTTTGTGAAGATTTTCATAGTCCTGCTCTATGTATAAGCGAGCAAAGCATTCTCAAGAGACAAAACCGCGAATCAAACTTCAATGAGCATTACGAGAAAATGGGGCTTGCAAAATCAAAGGTCTTCTTTGACAGGTATAGCGTGCAACGCTTTTCTTGCCACAAAGACCAGAATACCATTGTGTTAGAAATTCCTTATGTCGGTGATCAAACACTCGCGGCAAAACTTGGGGGTGGTTTTCTTAGGCTGGAAAGAGCTGTTGCTAATCGTTGGTCAAATGACCAATTGAAGGTCATTTTAAAAAGAGTTGAAAAGAAAGAGGAAGGGGTTATTGACTTTGTTTGGAAAGGTGGGGCCATCTCTTATGTTGAACGTTCTAATCCCTTTACGATCAACCTCTCGGAGTTTCTCTATGGGGAAACTTTGACGTTAACTGTAAGTCATGAACTAGGTCATGTATTAGGTTTTCCTGATTGCTATCACGAGTTCTACGATCGTAAAGCTCAGGAAGTTATTTACTACTCTCTTGATAAGGAGGGGGATAACCTCATGTGTACAATGAGTTCCGAGGCCATAGTTCCCGACCTTTATTTTAATCAGCTTATAGAGTCTGCTTGCCGTTTTTAGTTAGGCTTCTTGATTCGCCTTCAGCGCCCCAATTTTATCAAGAACAGTCGCTTTTGCCGAAATAAAATGCTTATGCTCAAGTAAGAGTCCAGAATTAATATTTCTAATCTCTTCGGCCTCACTATTATCAACGCTACCATCGGCAGCTGCCACGGCAAAGAGGCTTACGATAATATTGTAACGCTTAGTTTCTGAGAGAGCTTCTCGAATAGGCAAGCAGTAGAGATGATTCTCAATTCCTGCAAGTTCTTTTATTTCGCCTAAGCATAGTGCCGCTACTGCCTGGCATTCTTGTTGGGTTAAGTCAGTCCATGCCTTAAGAGAGTTCTGAATAACAGCTTTTTCTGATTCATCAATCTTCAAATCGTTGTAAGCAATTCTTGCCATGAGCCCACTGAGGCAAGAGATAAGCAGGTGTGACTCTTCACTTTTTTCAGGAAGGAGCTCGCCAACTTGTTTATGAAGCCTACTGGTAAAACTGTCTTCCTTTTTATTTACATTTATACTCTCAATAAAACTTGACCATATTCCCATTGATTCCTCTCCTCAAAACCTAATGCTGCGCTTGCTTGTAAGTGAATAAAAGAAAATACTAGTTCGGAGCTAGTGATAGCGCAAATTTACTGTGGTGTAGAGCATCTATTTCTCCCTTTTGGGCTTTTTCTTTGATAGAATTAAAGTGCTAACACCGTAATAAAGCGGTGGGAAATATTACGAAATGATAAATCTAGACACACTTGACGATTACTTATTCTATCCCATCTTAAATAGTGAAGAGGATACTGATGAAGGAAGCGGAGTAGCAACTGCTAATAGAGCAAAAGCTAAAAAACCAAGCCTTTATAAAGTACTTCTCCACAATGATGATTATACAACGATGGAATTTGTGGTCTATGTTTTACAAAAGCACTTTGGTAAGTCAATGGCAGAAGCTCAGGGAGTAATGCTCAAAGTGCATAATGATGGTGTTGGCGTCTGTGGCGTTTTCACTTATGAAGTGGCCGAGAGTAAAGTGGCCAAAGTTGAGAGGGAAGCCAAAGAAAATGGCCATCCTCTCAAATGTTCCACTGAGCCCGAGTAAATCTTTAGGTCATCTTAACTTTTTCCTATGACAGTGAGGTCATGTTTATGATGTCGAAAAAACTAGAAGTAATTATTAATACTGCTATTAAAAAAGCGAATGAGCTTAAACACGAGTATTTAACTCTTGAAGCCATGTTATTGGCCATGATGGAAGATAGCCAGGTTCAAGAAGTTATAAAAGCTTGTGACGCAGATCCTATTCAGGTTGAAGGAGAGTTAAAAGACTTTCTCAGTCAGAATGATAACTTTAGCATTCTCAGCCAAGAGGAAATAGAAGATTTGAGCCGCAAGCAATTTGTGGATGAAGATTTAAGGAAAATGGCAAAAGAGTCCGGAATTATTTATCAACCTGAGATAAGTCTTTCTCTTCAAAGAGTTATTCAAAGGGCGGCGATCCATGTCCAGTCCTCAGGTAAGAGGCATATTAGAGGAATCAACTTACTCGTGGCCATGTTTCAAGAAAAGGAATCCTTTGCTCTCTATACCCTCCAAAAAAGAGGAATTGAGAGATTCGATGTCGTTCAGTATATTTCTCACGGTATTGATGAGTCAGAAGTCTCATCAACAGCAGATGCTAATGAAAAAGAACAAGGACCTGCTTCAGAAAGTGAAGAGATTTTTGAAAGCAAAGGTAAGACTAAGAAGTTTAAATTCTTAGATGAGTATGCGATTAATCTAAATGACCTTGCAGCAAAGCAGAAGATTGATCCCGTCATAGGACGAGAAGAGGAAGTCAGAAGAATTATTCAGATTCTATGCAGAAGAAGAAAGAATAATCCCTTGCTCGTAGGTGAGGCAGGTGTTGGTAAGACAGCGATAGCGGAAGGCCTTGCCTATTTTATTGATAAACAAGAAGTACCTGAAGTTTTAGAAGATACAACTGTTTTTAGCCTTGATATGGCTTCACTCGTTGCTGGTGCAAAGTTTAGAGGTGACTTTGAACAAAGATTAAAGGGAGTGATAAAAGATCTTGCAGATCTGGGAGAGATTGGAAAGCAGCCGATCCTCTTTATCGATGAGATTCATACTATAATGGGGGCAGGGGCAACCTCAGGAGGGAGTATGGATGCATCAAACTTACTAAAACCCTCCCTAACTTCTGGTCGAATTCGTGTTCTGGGTTCTACAACTCACAATGAATATCGTAAATTTATTGAGAAGGACTCCGCTTTTAGTAGACGCTTTCAAAAGATAGATGTGGAAGAGCCCTCACTTGAGGATACTTTTAAAATCCTTCAAGGCTTACGCTCAAAATTTGAAGAACACCATGGTGTTAAATACTCTAATACTGTTTTAAAGGCAGCAGTTGATCTTTCTGCGCGTTATATAACTGATAGGAAGAATCCTGATAAATCAATTGATGTTATTGATGAAGCTGGAGCGTTTACTCAGCTCCTGGCAAAGAAGAGATCAAAAATTACTAAGAAGGATGTTGAAAATATAGTCGCAAAGTTGGCAAAAATTCCTCAGATCTCAGTTGTTGGAGATGAAAAGCAGAAACTGAAATCTTTAAGAGAGAATTTAAAGCTGGTTATCTACGGCCAGGATCAAGCGGTAGAGAAAGTCTCTGATGCTATCCTCCTTTCACGCTCTGGCCTTGGAAAGGAAGATAAACCTATGGCAAGTTTTCTCTTTGCTGGTCCTACCGGAGTAGGGAAGACTGAATTAGCTAGGCAACTTTCATTTAACTTAGATAGTCACCTTCAAAGGTTTGATATGTCTGAATTTATGGAAAAGCACTCAGTGAGTAAGTTAATTGGAGCTCCTCCAGGATATGTAGGCTTTGAGCAAGGAGGGCTTCTGACTGATGCTATTAAGAAGAACCCGCACTGTATTCTCCTCTTAGATGAAATAGAAAAGGCCCATCCGGATATTTATAATATTCTTCTTCAGGTAATGGATCATGGTGTTCTAGCAGATGCTCAAGGAAGAACTACGGACTTTCGTAATGTCGTTTTGATTATGACGACTAATGCTGGTGCGAAAGAAATGGATGCTGGAAGTATTGGGTTAGGTGGAACGAAGATAAG
>CALHBL010000420.1 GCA_937930825.1 uncultured Bacteriovoracaceae bacterium | reverse complement strand
GACTTGCTCAAAGAAAAGAAGAACTCATCAATAGTGTCTATAGTAAGAGGCTATCTTACTACCTCTCTCAAGAGATTTCCTTTCTTCTTAAAAAAGACTCTATTTGCACAAATACTTTTAAAGGCACAGATCCCCGTGATGCGGTGGTGAATAGTTTAAAAGAAAGTATCATTACAGATAATGGCAAAGAGGAGAGGGAATACTTTCCCACGGCCAGTGGAAATGATTCAAAAAGAGGTCAATACTTTGATGGCCGAGTTACTCTTGTTAGTTATCAATTAACTAATACCAGTGCCTATAATACTTATAAAGAAGAGGGCGCTAATATTTCCAAAGGTCTAACCTACTTAAGAATTGAAAATAAATTAGATGAGCAAAGGCAGTTCTTCTCCTTTCCTCTAAAGTTCACTCAGGACAAGAAGGGAATGATCAAGACCTGCCAACTCCTTAGCAGAGGAAGCTCTATAACGAGTGGAAAATGGCAACAAGTGAATGGGAGTATTAAACTAAAAGGCAGTAGTCTCTCTATTGGAACTTCCAAGCTCTCAGAACAAAGAGTAGTGACAAGTGGAGAGGTTCTCATCAATGCCAAGAACCAATTACCTTCTTGTGATCCCGCTCGAGAGGGAGTTCTCATGCATCAAAAAGGGGCGCTCTTAAAATTCTGTCATAGGGGAAAATGGAGCTCCTTAGGTGAACAAAGAGTCAAGTTTGAGAAGCCTCAGGTCTATACTTTAGTCACAGCAAAAAGGGGAACTAAGGAGAAGTTAACTGGTGAACATAGGCTTTGTTACCTGGTTAAAATTAAGAAGAATACGCTGTCTGATGGTTGTCAAATTCGAAGAATTTCAAAAGGACACTCTAGTGTATACGAAATAGCAATATTCTCTTCTGCGGAAGTTACAAATAGTGCATGTGAGGTCAATTGTGTTGACTAGGAATCGTTTGGGATTTATCTCTCATGAATTATCACTGGGTCTTCTCTTTACAAGTGTATTTCTCTTTTCTTGTTATAAAATGTTAACTCACCAAAATAGCTCCATGCTGTTGGTTGAGCAAGAGGTTGAAGCAACGAGCTTTGTCTATGAAATGAAAGAAATTTTGAAGAATCAGTGTACGCTGAACTTTAAAGGACTCGGCCTTAATGAAAAGGGTGCTGAAATTAGAGGGATTAAAGAGCTCATCGAGTATGATGATGGTTCAGTTCTAGAAGTTAAATACTTCTCTAAGAAAGATAAAGAAGATAGAGTTCTAAAAGGCTCTACCACTGGTTTAAGTCTTTTGGATTATTCACTGTCACCTGTGTCTCACGCTGAATTATACCCAGAGGGAGAGACCACACTAGAGGCAGAACTCACCATTCTTTTTTCTCGAGGTATTAAAGGCAGGACTATTTCCAAGAGTATTCCCATCTATTTAGAGCTCAATAACGGAAGCATATCAAAGTGCTCCCTTTCAACACTTAAGCCGAAGCAGCACCTTTGGTCAGATAGACAGGGCCTTTTGCATAGTAAGAGCGCTGTAGGTTTTGGCGTAGAGCACTTAACAGCATCAATTGGTATTCATGAAAAAGGTCTCTATGTAGAAAGAGGAATGGCCGGGTGCCAAGAAATTGATGATAGGGGAACTCTCTACTGGGAAACCCACAAGAAGAAGTGGGTTCTGTGCACGGGCCATGGTCTTGAAGTATTGGAAGATGGCCGTGAGGTAGTGCTATGGTAAGAAGAGTCATCTCAAATATTGCTGGTCTTTCATTTTCTCAAGTTATTTTGAGCTTAGCGCTCTTTTCAATTCTGCTAATGACTGCTTTAAAGATTTTAGATAAGCAAACAGAATTAGATGAGTCCTCTTCATTTTACTTTGATTCACTAGATATCATGGACCAAATAAAGAGCAACCTCCACGATCCTCGCTCATGTCTTATGACATTGGAAAATCAGAACGCTCAAAACGGCAAAATTAACTCTATTCTAAAGTTCACTTCGATTGCCTCTGCCTCTGCAGAGGAGAAAGGAGAGATTCTCTTTAAAGTCGGTGAAGACTTCTCAAAGCGCAAGAGCGTCTCATTGGTAGGAATCGAATTACTAGTAGATCGCCCGGGTTTTAATAAGTCTAACGGTATGGGGATAATACACTTTGAATTTAAAGGGGTGAAGGCAGAGAGTTTTAGTTCAGAGTTTCCTCTTCGCATCCAGTATGATTCCAAGGATCGTATAATCGGCTGTCAAAGCTCAACTGGTCTTTTAAAAAATGATTCCTCTTTAACTCCAACAAGAATTTGGCTTGAGGCCAATGAGGTTACTCCTTTTCGGGGAGGTATTTATTCTCCACTAAGCTCCTACCAAATAGGTGAGGTTAAAGAAGTAGGAGCGCTGAATATTCGAGGAGGATTAAAGATAGGTAATGAGAAGCGCCCATGTTCAAGTTTAGAGAGGGGGAGCCTTCGCTTCTCTCAAGAGAGTCAAAGGCTCTACCTCTGTGATGACACAGGTGTCTGGAAGACCCTGAATAGAAGTGCTCAAGAGCTGACCTCAAAGGAGTCGTTTGAAGTGATTTCTGATAATTCAGAAATAAAAGTTCTAACGACAAAGAAGGATTTTAAACTATGCCGTGTTGCTAATCAGAAGTTTCAAGCTGGTCAATGCTGGAGCAAGCCTGTTAGTAGTGGTGAGGTGAATACTGCGTGGGAATTAGTTAGTCAGTACTTTAGAGGAGCCCCTCTAAAGTGCCAATTCGATTGCTACCACTAAAAACCTCTTTGCAGCACAAGAACAATTAGTCTGATAGATAAGCCGATCATACTGGAGAAAGTAAAGAGCATACCAATGACTCTAAAGGGGTTAATAGCTTTTTTAAGACTAAGGCCATAGGCATGACTGAAGCGGCCAATGATAAGGAGGACTCCAAAGAAATGAATAGTTTTTGTTGGGCCAGTCATGAGTTCTAAGAAGCCCATCATAATGATAATTAAAGGAACATATTCAGAAAAATTCCCATGCATGCGAATAAATTTCTCAAGCTTATCTTCACCTCCACTGCCTAAGCTTTGTTTAAACAGGCGCCTATAGCGAATGACGTTAAAGCTAAGACCAACATAGAGGAGGCAGAGGATGGCCACATAAAAGGGAGTTATTAAAAGCATAGATTGACCTTTTTGAGGAGTTGCCGAATAATCATCACTCAAGTGGATTGAATTGCCAATTGAGAAGGCGGCCTATTTATGCCTAACTTAGAGTAGTACGAAGAAAGTAGTGAATGCTGTAAATGACTAAGGAAGTTAAGATGAGCGGAAGTGATAGTAATAATATAAGAGCGGAAATTACTGGTGTAGGCTCTTTTATTCCTCCAAGAGTTGTAACAAATTTTGATCTTGAAAAATTATTAAATACAAGTGATGAGTGGATTCAGCAAAGAACAGGCATTGTTAAGAGGCACTGGGTTGAAGGAACCGTCTCTAGTACCGACCTTGCTTTAGAGGCATGTAAAGAGGCCATTAGTGATGCTGGTATCGACAAGAGCGAGCTGGACTGTATTATCTTTGCCACTCTTAGCCCTGATCATGAATTTCCAGGTAACGGCTGCTTCTTGCAGGCCAAGCTAGATGTACCAGGAATTGCGGCCTTTGATATTCGCCAGCAATGCACCGGCTTTGTTTATGGATTATCCATGGCCCAGTCTTTTATTAAATCAGGACAATTCAAAAATATTCTATTAGTCGGGGCTGAAGTTCACTCCAAGGGGATGGATAAGACCCCAGAGGGCCGTGATGTGGCCGTCCTATTTGGTGATGGAGCAGGCGCTTTGATTCTAGAACAAAGCACTGAAGAAAATAATGGTTATCTTGATGCTGAAGTACATAGTGATGGCAGCTTATTAGAAAACATATATATTGAAGGCGGTGGGTTTAGACGCCGTCCTTATTGGTCTGATGAGATGTTTGCTGAAGATTTGCATATCCCAAGAATGGACGGTCGCGATTTATTCAAGCAGGCAGTCACAAAGCTGCCAAAAGTCGTGCGTTCGATTTGTAAGAGAAATGATATTTCACTGGATGACGTTGATTTCTTTATTCCGCATCAAGCCAATGATCGAATCAATCAAAATGTAGCGAAC
>CALHBL010000419.1 GCA_937930825.1 uncultured Bacteriovoracaceae bacterium | reverse complement strand
TCGGTGACGATATTATCGATACTTTCGAATGAGTGTTTAGCTGCGGCCATGGTTGCGCTTATTGATACTTTCTTCGCCCAAGCGCTTAGAGCAGGTGTGTAGTAAATATTTGCCGGGTCATTAACGTCACTATTGGATTGATTTCCTAGGGGAGAAGTGGAAGGGCCAGTTCCATAGAACTCAGGAAAAGAAGCATAAGCATTTCCAATTAGAAAAGTAAAAAAGAGAAGGGTAAGTTGAGTTACTTTAATCATTTCTAATCCTACGGGTGTAAATTCTTAAATAGGTTTTGAATATCACTAAGCTTTAAGGCTTCAGCTCGTACAGTTCTTACGAGGTTGCATTTTTCAAAGGCTGCTTCTAAAGTAGAGTATTCATAGTGGGGTTTCAAAACAGTACCAAGCTGCTTTCTCTTATGAGCAAAAACTTTTCGTAAATATTTTTCAAAGGCTTTAAACTGATCAATGGGAATCAGGGGTTGCTCTAAGCGTTTAAAGCTGAGAACGGCCGAGTCGACTTTAGGCGGCGGATCAAAAGACTCTGGTGGAACCTTACAAAGAAGCTGGACCGTGAAGTATGTCTGGCAAAGGGCCATAAGCGAGTTCATCGCCTTACCTTTGCGAGTATCAATAGGAAATACTTTATCGGCAACCTCTCTTTGAAACATCAAAGTCATGAGGGTGATTTTCTGAACTTGTAGAAACTTAACAAGAAGAGGGCTACTAATATTGTAGGGAAGATTGGACACCAGCCAAAGGGGCGTGAGGTCATCCCAACCCCAATCATTAAAAGCAGTGGTAAAGTCAAAGGCCAGAGCATCTTCGATATGAATATCTTTTTCTGGCATAAGAGTTCTTAAATATTCCGGAAACCTTTCATCCTTATCGATCACATGGAGGGGAAGGTTATGAGCAGCGAGGTCTTTCGTTAAGATTCCTGGACCAGGTCCAATCTCGACTATGGCCTGAGCAACTTGAGCAAAATCAGTTGTGATTTTCTCTATGATATCTTGATCTATAAGAAAGTGCTGTCCGAGCGCCTTATTAGGCTTTGGTAGATTTGTCATTTTGATTGGGCCTGTTTTTGAAGATCGTTCTTATTGATAAATCTTCCTTTTGCATCCACCTCTAGGCACTTTGGAAAATCAATAAGGTTATTGCCCATGGTTCTCAGTGCATAGTGAGCAATCATTGCTGCATTATCGGTACAGTATTTAGGAGGAACGGTAAGGACGTTCTTATAGGTGGCCTGCATTGTTCTTCTAAGAGCACTATTGCAAGCAACACCACCACCTATAATAAGAGGAATTTCCTTACCTGTTCTTTGTCGAGCAATTCTCAAGGCGTAGCGTGCTTTTAATTTTAAAGCTTCAACAATAGAGCGCTGATAGCCAGCACAAATATGAGGAAGCTCTTCTTTGTCGTTCGCTATCCCAGGGTTCTTATCAAGAAATTGCCTAAGAGCTGTCTTAACACCCGAATAGCTGAGGTCAGCATTGGCCGACTTCTTAAGGCCAATGGGAAAGAGATATTTACTCTCATCTCCATTCTTAGCAAGGTCATCAATAAGTTTTCCAGCAGGGTAGTCAAGGCCCAGGAGTTTTCCGCCCTTATCAAAGGCCTCTCCAGCTGCATCGTCTATTGTGGTGCCAATGATCTCCATATCAATTGGTGAAGTGACCAAGAGAAATAAAGTGTGGCCTCCAGAGACAACCAGACCAAGGTAGGGGTAGCTCACTTTTTCAACCAAGTGAATAGCTTCAATATGAGCATAGAGATGATTAACAGGAATTAAAGGAAGTTCATGGAAGAGGCAAAAGGTCTTCGCACTATTTAGGCCAGTAAGTAAGGGACCGAGAAGTCCGGGGTGAGTTGTTACTGCGACAGCGTCAATCTCTGAGTGCTTTATATTGGCTTCTTCTAGTGCCTCTTGAATTAAAGGAGCTAGCTTTTGTAAGTGATTTCTTGCTGCAATTTCAGGAACGACACCGCCCCACTTCTTTAATAGAGTTTCTTGAGAGAAGAGGTTAAGCGCGAGCACCTTAGGAAAATCACTGCGAGGAGTTTGCGCGCCAGGTGTGCCGCGCATGATACAGACAGAAGTATCATCACAACTGGTTTCGATTGCTAGAATGACTTTTTCTCCACTTACTTGCACGTGTGCTTTCCTTTTAAAAAATAGAGACTCTAAATTTGGTGAGTAAGAGACTTATACTCATCCCTTTGACCTTAAATACTAGTCGAGTATTCAAACCTTTATACAGGACTTTTAGAGGTTTAAAACCTAGGTCACTTGCGTATAATCCTAGCATAAAGAGCGTCAAAAAAGACACCTAGCCCATTGCGGTATTTGCGGAGCTTCTATGAGAATAGCTATAGTTACTTTACTTCTTTGTCTCACATCGTGCAGCAATGTCTTCTTTCAACCTGATAGACAACTGCATTACACTCCAGAGCACTTGGGGCTTAGCTATGAGAATCTCTATTTTGAGTCTTCTGATAAAACGGTTTTGCATAGTTGGTTCTTTTCTCAAAAAAAGTCCAAGGGTCTTGTTGTGCTCTTTCACGGGAATGCTCAAAACCTTTCGAGCCATTTCCTCTCCACTGCATGGATGGTCAAGGAGGGCTTCGATGTTTGGGTTTGGGATTACAGGGGTTACGGGTTGAGCCAGGGGAGTGCTTCAACTAGCGGGGTCTACTATGATTCATTAGCCGCACTCAAGTTTGTAGGGGAACTTAGAAAGAGAAAGCCCTATGAAAAATTAGTCCTCATTGGTCAGAGCCTCGGTGGTAATATTTTAATGAGGGCCCTAGAAGATACGAAGGAAGATCTACCCATAAATCTCTTGGTTCTGGATTCAACTTTCTTAAGCTATGGATCAATGGCAAGGTCTAAGGCCCAAGCTGTTTGGTTTCTCTGGCCTCTTCAGCCTCTTGCTTGGTCTCTTATGTCAGAAAAATATTCTGGCCGAAATAGTGTCGAAAAAATTAAAGCTCCAACCCTCGTTATCCATGCCAAGGGAGACCCTGTGGTTCCCTTCAAGTTCGGTGAAGAAATTTTTAATCGTCTCAACTCTGAAAAAAAGTGGCTATGGCCAGTGGAAGGGAATGGGCATATCGGGGCCCTAGGTAACCGCAAGGTTGATTACGATAAGAAACTCTTGGAGCTCATAGAGTCTAATTAAACTCTTCTCGCTCTTCTTGAGAAAGTTGTGGGCAGCTAATCATTTTTACTTTCTCATTGAGCTTCTTTTGATCAACAGCACCAGGCAGGCCATTGGGTCTCTTTTCATACCACTCAGGTGACTGATCAGAGTCGTGGCAAGTAAGGCACTTGTTCTTCATGCCTGCCATTCTGATCTCTTTGGAGGGGGCTGGGTCGAATTTTTCAAAGGGGTGACCTTCATGTTTATTGTGGCAATTAAGGCATTGAACATTCCCAAAGTTTCTATTTACATCAAATTTCTTATCATGCTTAAACCATTTTTCAGAGAGCTGAGTTCTCTTGCTTGTGCTCATGGCCCGAACACTCTTGGTCTTACCAAAAGCTTCTTTTAGTTCGGCCCAATACTTCTTATTCAATTCGCCACTATGGTCACTTCCCATCTGATGATGAGGTCTGTCAAATTCAATAATATCCGAAACTTTAGCAAAGCCTTTCATTTCTCCAAGACCGAGGGAGTGGCACTTTACACAAGTTAGGTTATTCTGCTCCTTAGCATCAATAAGTGTTTGGTAGGCGAGACTATGAGAAGTCCCTCTCCAGAATTTAGTCTGCTTATCGTGGCAGTCTAAGCAAGAGTTTGAAGTTGAATAGCGAATTGTTCCGAGGCTACTTTTAATCATTTCATCTTGCTCTTTCTTTTGTACTTCAGCGAGCTTCTCTTTGTGCTTATCAATAAAGGCCAAGAATGGGTTGGGCTTTAGCTCATCTTTGAGTTCGTCTCTTACCTCAATAATTTCATACGAATCTTTTGATTTATCTTTACTTAAGGCGAAGGTGATATGGCC